>JASHYZ010000210.1 GCA_030042795.1 Terriglobia bacterium
TTGCCTCTTGGTCTTTGACCGTCCATTTCTTGCCGGTTCCGGTTGCCCGGCTAGGGAGTTGAACCACGGTGCCGCTCTACTATACGTCGCACGTAACTGCTTGTCTCACGAAACAGGCCTTGCGCCAACTGATGAGCGAGGCCTTTCAGGCCCGCGAAGTTAAGGTGAAGCGCGCAGTCGCCAGTCAACTTGGGGGGCGGATGCTGCTTGAAGTGGAATCGAGTGACCAGGCGACACTCGAAAACTGGATCGCAGCGAACCGGCTCAATGCCGAGTGGGTGATGCGCATCGATCTCGAGGGCGACGCCAGCGCTGTGCAGGAACATTGAACGACGGCGGTATCTCCGTGCCCTCTGTGTCCCTAAAGCTTTTAACACTGAGGCCACAGAGTCTCCGTGAACTCCGTGTTGAGAGCCTTCTCGGCACAGAGACCATAGAGGACTTCAGTTTAGTTGCGGCCCAAGTCGCGCGAGGGCTTAACGATTTCTCAGAACTGAGATCACTGAGATCCTTTGGTCGGAATTAGAGCGGGTGGTGTATGCGGTCGGGCTAGAGCCAGTTTCCCTTGCCCTCGTAGAACGTGGCGGGCCAGTCAGGATATTGGGCGCGGAAGGCGCGGAACCGGCGCAGGATTGTTTCGTATCGGCGATCAGACGTCTTGAGCGTGTAGTGCGGCATTTCGATCAACGCCCGCTCCACGGCCCAGACATTCTTTTCCGACAGGCGCCAGTCGCAGCGAACGAGAGCGCGCAGGTCAAAGAGGCCGTAACCTGTAATTCGGCCCATGCCATCAATGTAGGGGTCGGCGTAACTCATCACCAGGTGGCGAAGGGTTCGAAAGACAGGCTTACGGCCGTGGAGCCCGGCGTCACGCGAGCGCGCCACCGTGCCCCAGCGCCCGTTCCGGCGAAAGACGAACAGCACGTGGTCGAGCTTGTCCTGGGACTCGATATCGAGCAGCAACGGAGGATAGCCGTGCTGTTCAAGAATGGTAGCCGCACTGAGGGCCGCCTCAAGGCAGTGAGCTTCGCCGTGTTTCACCACGCCGCGAAAGGTACGCAGCGTCTCGCCGCCTCGCTCCCAATTGTAAGGCAAGGCCCGCAGATAGGCTTGCACCTGGCGCGGTGTGCGGCAGCGCTCGATGACCGCCCTTTCCTTCGGCCGGAACGCCTCTCGCCCGGGCGGCGCAGGAATCGTCACAAGTCCTCTCCTACTGACTCAGTTCATCCACCGGTCATGCCACAGTTGAAACGAGAGTAGCGTCCAAAGGGTCTTGCGATGGTCAGCGCGCCCGCTCCAGTGCTCATCGAGAAGCCGCTGGACAAAATCCGCCTGAAACCAACCTTGCCGTTTGAGCCTTTCCGGACTGAGCCTCTCCTCGAGCAGCGGGCGCAGTTCGCCTCGCATCCAGGCAGAAATCGGCACGGAAAAGCCTCGCTTCTGACGATAAACGATCTCCCTGGGGAGCCAAGGCTCAACGGTTTTCTTTAGGATGTGCTTCATCCGCAAGCGGCGCACCTTCAAGGAGGATGGAAGCCCTGCCGCAAACTCCACGAGTCGATGGTCAAGAAACGGAGTGCGCATTTCCAGAGAGCAGGCCATGCTCGCGCGATCCACTTTCACCAGGAGGTTGTCCTCCAGGTAAGTTTTGAAATCAAGATAAAGCACTTCCGCGAGCGTATTCTCAAACCGCGCGTTGCTGGACAACTGCGAACACAAGGCAACCAGCGTTTCATAGGGCCTCGGTTCCGGCCAGCCGCGAGTGACGAGGCGCTTAATCTCGGTGGGAGTGAACATCCCGAACCAGGTCAGGTGCCGCTCCGCGGGCGCCTTTTCTGCTTGCGCCAGAAAGCGGCGAAGGAACAGGCCCAGAGGCACCGCGCCCGGAGACGCCGGCAGGTTTCTTCCGAGTGGCTCGACGACTCTATGGCGGAACCACGCAGGGAGCTTCAAGTAAAAGTCCGCAACACGAGCGCCGACGTAAGTTGGATAACCGCCGAACAGCTCATCGCTGCCTTCACCGCTCAACGCCACGGTAATCTCGGAGCGCGCAAAACGCGAGATCAAAAATGTAGGCAGCACGGCCGGGTCAGCCAGCGGCTCATCCAGGTAGTCCGTCATCACGTCGAGCGCCTCGCGCAGATTTCGCGTATTGGCCTGCAGCACATGATGCCGCGTGCGAAAGCGAGCGGCCACCAAACTGGAGTACGGCTGTTCATTGAAGCTGCGCTCGGCGAACGAAACCGAGAAGCTGTTTACCTGGCCCGGCGCCAGTTCGCTCATGAGTGCGACCAGAGTCGACGAATCTACGCCGCCGCTCAGGAAAACGCCGAGAGGAACATCGCTCACCAGGCGCGAAATCGCGGCCTGCCGGATGCACTCCCGAAGCTCATGGACAAGCAAAGCCTCTTCCTTCCTGCTCACCGCCCGGGAGCCCGGAGCGCGCAAATGATCCGACAATCGCCAATAGGGCTCGATCGTGATGCCACCATCTTGGATCATCATGCAATGTGCAGCAGGCAGTTTCGTGATTCCCTGAAAGGCCGTTCGCGGCGCCGGAATGTAGCCATGCAGCAAGTATTGAGTCCAGGCTTCAAAATCGGGCTGGCGCGGAACCTCGCGATATTCGAACAGCGACTTGATCTCGGAAGCAAAGAGAAAATTTTCGCCCTGTTGCCAATAGTGAAGAGGCTTCTCGCCGGCGCGGTCGCGCGCCAGCAGCAGCCGCCGCTCGCGATCATCCCAGAGGGCGATGGCGAACATACCGTTCAAGTCCTGCAGACACTCCGGGCCTTTCTCTTCGTAAAGATGAGCGATCACTTCGCCATCGGAGTGGGTGCGAAAATGATGTCCGCGCTCCAGGAGCTCGCTGCGAAGCTCGCGAAAGTTGTAGATCTCGCCGTTAAAGATGAGCGATACGTCACCGGATTCGTTCGAAAGAGGCTGGTCGCCAGTCTCGAGATCGATAATCTTGAGGCGGCGGATTCCGAAAGCAAGATAAGGCCGCTCGACCCTTCCCGTGCTGTCGGGTCCGCGGTGGGCGAGTCGCTCCGTCATGGCCGTGATGCGCTCAGGGTAGGCGAGCGGCTTGAGGTTCAAATTGAAAATTCCGCAAATTCCGCACATGAAGTGTGGCAGGCGAAAGAAGGGCCCTCTTCACTTGTAGCGAGGCCAGGGGACGGAGTCAATGCTTGTCTGCGGGAAGTGCGCTCGTGGAGGCCGCTTGCAGGCCCGGTCCAGCCGTTGCGTTACCGGGTTTGCCTTCCGGCGAAACCTGCCAAACCGAATACTTCCAGGCCGTCCACAACGGTTCCGCCGCAGCCCCCAGTCCGGCGATATTGCCCACTTCGTGGTTCTGAACTAGAACCAGGAAGGGCGCCGTTGAGGAATGCCCGAGGCTGGTCAGTCCGGCGCCGCTCATGAACAAGGGGATTGCCTTTTGACCGGGTCCGGTTTGCGAGCCACCTAGCGCTGGCCACCGGCTGATGATGTAGTTGCTGGTGAGCTCGTCGCCGTCAGAGGTGACGAGTCCTACCGGCCGTCGCAAGTAAAAGGGCAGACTCGTGCGGAAGTAATAGTAACCGTAAAGGGAAAGGTCTCGTTCCGTTCCGTGCGAGATTGTGTTGGCGAGATTCTTCGTGCTCGATGTGCGCGCGTAAGCTTGAATGGCCGGCCAGCAGCGCACGGCGAGCAGGGGCATGGCGACGGCGAACACCGCGAATGAACCGGCCGTCGCAAGCTGTCCTCGCGAGCGCGCCGATAGATTACGGCCCAAGATGCCGAGCGCAGTCAGGATGAGCCCGCTGTAGAAGACTGAAGGTGGGAGCAGGGCAAGCACAGCCGGATGAATTTTGTGAGCCGCCAACTTACTCGCGGACGACGTCCGAAACCAGGTGGGAGCCACTGCTAGAAGCAGACCGAGCGCGATCAAGGCTGCAAATCCGGCAGTGAGCCAGTCGGGACGCCGGCGAGCGGCGCCCTCGTCTACGCCGCCCGTCCAGACCTTGCCCATGAGGATAGCCAGGGCGGGAACCGCGGGCAGGAAATAACCCGGCAGTTTCGAATGCGAAAGAGAAAAAAATCCAAAAATCACCACTGCCCACGAGAGCAGATAGGTCTGCGCCGCGTGGTTAGACTCCCTCAATCGCCGCCAACTCCTGAGCCGATTCAAGCTCGCAAACACCAGCAGCAAACTCCACGGCAAGAGGCCGGCCAGGAACACCGGGATGTAGTAAAACAGGTTCCCGCTGCGATGCAAGTGGCCGCCCGCGAAGCGAACCAAACTTTCGTCCCAGAAAGCATATCGAGGAAAGCCTGGGTTGCGCAGCGAAACCAAAATGAACCAGGGCAAGCTGGCGGCGAGAAAGAGAACAACGCCCGGCCACCAAGCCAGTCTTCCCAATTCGCCGAACCTTCGCTGGACAGCGGTGTAGACCACGATTGCCAAGACGGGCAGCACAAACCCCACCGGCCCCTTGGTGATGGTCGCGATGCCCGCAGCCACAAACATCGCGCACTGCAGTGGACGCTGCATCGGGCCCGGATTCCGACTGAGCCAGAACGTCGCCATGGTGATGGTCAGCAGCAGCGTCAGAGTCATGTCAAAGATGACGACACGAGCGAAAATGATCACTAACGGGCAGGTTGCAAACACCACAGCCGCCTTGAACGCGCAAGCCTCGCCAAACATCGAGCGAGCCAGCAGCCACACCACCAGCATTGTGAGCAGCGCCGCCAGCGCCGAGGGTAACCTTGCGGCCCACTCCGAAATTCCGAAGATTCTCAAGGAACCTGCCACGAGCCAAAAGAACACTACGGGCTTGTCAAGATAGGGAAGCGTGTCAAAGTGCGGAGTAACCCAATCATGCTGCGCGAGCATCTCGCGCGCCACTTCGGCGTTGCGCCCTTCATCGGGCTCGGTGAGGGGCAACCGGCCAAGCTCGAGGAAAAACAACGCGCCGCCGATGGCCAGCAGCAAGAGGACTTGGTAGCGGAGCTGCATCGTGTGATGTAAGCCCGATGGCCGTTAGAGGGCGGAAGAAGCGTCCTAGACGGCGTTATGCCGTGCCGGTCCTCGAAGTGGTAGAAGTGCCGCCCTGAAGCCGCCGGACGCAAGCGCGGCAAAATTGGTCATTCCAACCCGCCTCACGGTGATGGAGGTTTTGCGCCCGGCGAGGGCGCAGAGGGTTCGGCGAACTTCGACTCGTCAATGGGCACGTTTTGCTGTACCTGGTCAATCTGGATGGTAAACCGCCCGCCGGGGCGCGCAATCGTCCACTTGAACGGTATTTTTACGCCGTCGACGTCACGGTAATCCGCGTAGTCCACTTGGCTCGGATTGCGGCCCAGTGGCGTTTCGACGTAGCGAACTTCGCGCAGCAGCAACCCGGAATCCTTGTCGAAGTAAAAGCGCACGGGCGGCTTGCCGGGGCTGCGCGCCACCAATAGGTAGGCTTCTCCCTGGCTAAAGGCTGGAAGGCCCGCGAGATCACTTACGCTAACTAGACGGGCGTTGCTAATCTGCTGGAAGGCCTGCTTGATGTCAGAGGCGAAGTAGAAGTCGGCGTTCCGCTTCTCGTTATCGAGCTCGCCGCCGGTAATGGGCCGCGGAGGACCGAAGCCGCTCATCCATCCCGTCTGGCCGTTGTAGGCGGTCACATTCTCGCCCCTTGGACCGTGGACTACCGTTACTCGCGCGTCCGGAGCCTTGGCAAAGACCTCAACCGGCATCCCTCCCGGACCCATGCCCGAAAGTGTTCCCTTCTCTACACGCGTCGTGATCTTGTGGAGAGCGTCCTCGCCGCCGATGGCCTGAACGTACTTGTCGAGGATCACGTCGGCGCCCGGCCCGGCAGGAGCTCCAGCGCCCGGACCCTCGTGAGCGTTCATACCAGGCATGCCAGGAGGGGGTTCGGGCCCTGACTCTGAAATGACGGGGATCGAGGTGGGGTGTGCTGCGCCCGCATGGCACGTGTAGCAGGTGACCTCACGTTCGCCGTGGAAATTGTCTTGGTTGATGGCGAACATCATCGTCATCATCTTGCGCGCCGTCCTTTTTTCCTCTTTGTCATCCTTCTCGAAAGCATTCCGGACGTGGCAAAACTCGCAGTTGACACCGAGTGATGCGGTGATGAACTGCATGGCCGGAAAAATCTGGTCGGCCGGCGCGTCCTTGAGGAT
>JASHYZ010000211.1 GCA_030042795.1 Terriglobia bacterium
TTGAAGCTCACATTCCGTGGCGGTCGACGGTGGGCGCCTTGGTGCTGCTAGCTCTGGGTAGCGCAGTGGGACTCGGCCTGATTGCTGCGCTGGCGAAGGTACTCCGCATTGAGGAATTCAACGCTCAACTGGAGAAGCTGATTCGAGTCGTCCGCCGCCGGATGGCTGGAGCCCGCCAGCCTCAACGCGCCGTGCCCGTTGCCGATTGACGAACGCCGGTTGTCTACGGGACCATCCAGCCGAGACGGTGAGCTTGCAGCAGAGCCAGAGTGCTGAGCAGCCCTGCCAAGAGAAGGCTGTGCCAGAACGTCGTGCGGAGCACTTCTCCTTCACGGCCCACCAGGCCGACGGTTGTGACGCCAATGGCGATGTTCTGCGGCGAGATCATCTTACCCATCACGGCACCTGAGGAATTTGTAGCCGCCAGCAAAATGGGGCTCACGCCGATCTGGTGGGCGGCCGCGACTTGAAGGTTACCAAACAGCAAGTTACTGGACGTGTCGCTGCCCGTCATGAAGCAAGCCAACCAGCCCAGGTATCCGCTGGCAAACGGGAAGAAGAAGCCCAGACTCGCCAAAGCTGCGCCCAGCGTGTAAGTCATACCCGAGTAGTTGTAGAGATACGCCAGGGCAACGATCAGTCCAACAGTGAGTCCGGGTGCGGCAAGCTGCTTCGCCGTCCTCACGCCGGAGTTCACGAGCCAGCGGAGCGGTACCCCCAGCAAGAGAGCAGTGATAAGCACAGCCAGTAAAGATCCGGTTCCCGCCGCCAGCGGCTGAAAGGCGTAAATTGCAGCGTAGGGTTTTCGATAAAGCGTGATGAAGACGGCGTGATTGAGGTGCGGCACAGCGAGCTTCAGCGAGCCCATGTCGAAAAGCTTGAAGTAAGACCAGCCCATCATCACGATCGAAAGCACGGCCCAGGGCAGCCAGGCCCGGAAGCTTTCGCCGGATGAGAGGGCACGTTCTTCAGGTTCGGCCGCTGCCGAACTCTCCGGGACCGCAGGCCGCCAGAAACGCAGCAACAACACCAGCGCAGCAATGGACGAGACCGAAGCCAGGATGTCTGCGGCGTAAGGTCCCCAGAAGTTCGATACCACGAATTGGGTAACGGCAAATGCGCCTCCACCCACCAACGCTGCCGGCCAAGCCTGCCGCAGGCCTTTCAAACCGGCGAGCACCAACACAAGGTAGACGGGAAGCAGCGCTGAGAGAAGGGGAAGCTGCCTGCCGACCATAGCCGAAAGCTTGGCGAGATCGAGTCCGGTGACGCCGGCGAGAGCCACAACGGGAATGCCCAGCGCTCCAAACGCCACGGGCGTGGTGTTGGCAATCAGCGACACCGTCACGGCGCGTCGCGCGCTGAAGCCGAGCGCGACCAGCAGAAAAGCGGCGATGGCGACGGGCGCACCGAAGCCGGCTGTACCTTCGAGCAGCGCTCCAAAACAGAAGGCGACCAGGATGGCCTGCACGCAAACGTTGGCGGAGGCGTGCTGGCGCATCCAACGCCGGAGCAACTCGAAGCTGCCTGCGTCGCTGGCGAGGTTGTAGAGCCATAGCGCTGAAAACACAATCCACATGATGGGCCAAAGCCCGTAAACAAAGCCGAACGCGGCGCTCGCCAACGCCAGGCCCGCCGGCATGCGCCACACGGTAAGAGCCAGGAGGACCGCAGCCCCGAGCGCGGCGGCGGCTGAAGCATATGCAGATTTGCGCAGAACGCCCATCAAAACCAGCAGCAAGGCCAGGGGAAGCGCGGCAACGAGCGCCGACGCCGCCAACAGGTGCAGAGGACTTATAGGCTGAGGCCAGAGTGTGGTCAAGCGGCGGTTTCCTCACGACAGCAGCCGGGATCAGTTCACAGAACGCTCAGAAAGCTTTGTCAGAATCGAGCAGCACCGTCACAGGACCATCATTCACGAGTTCGACGTCCATCATAGCCTGGAACTCTCCGGTTTGTACCGGCACACCGAAAGAGCGTAGTTGCTCAACAAACTTCTGGTACGCAGGGCGCGCGACATCGGGTGGGGCAGCGCGATCGTAGCTCGGCCGCCGTCCCTTGCGGCAATCGCCGTAAAGCGTGAATTGCGAAACGCACAGGATGCCAGGCGCAGGGTCCGATCCTTCCGCGTCCCCACTCACTTCGAGGAGGGACCTGTTCATGCGGCCCTCAGCGTCATTGAAGATCCGAAGATGAACGATTTTCTCGGCAAGGAATTGGCTGGAGGCGTCCGTGTCATCCTTCGCAATCCCCACCAGAACCACCAGGCCGGATTCGATGCGGCCAATCACGGCTTCCCGCACACGTACTTCTGCCCGGCTGACTCGTTGTACCACTGCACGCATATTCGGTGGGTGTGCCCACGCACGGCCTTGAGTCCACCCGTTTATCCATCAGACATTTTGCCGGATTCAAATCCTTATCGGTAAGCGGCAGCAGAAAATCAATACGCTCGAAGGTATCGCGGTACGGGAGGATGTCACATCACCGGGGTTGCACTGGCGTTTCCGAATACTCGTGGCCAGCCTTCTCCTCGACCTCCAGCCGCGTGAGATCGGCTTCAGCAAAGCCTGCCCGCCGGGCTGCCAGTAGGCCCAAAAATGGAATTCTGTACAAGTGGTTGTAATAGGCCTGCTTCATGAGAAAAGCCGCGTAGATCATAACCGCCATCACCCAAAGCAGCCAGTATATGGGGCGCTGAAGACCTACGAGCGGCCCAAGTTCGACTGCCAAATAAGCCGTGACACCAAAGAAAATCGACTGCCAGGCGTGAAAACGGACGAAGCGGTCGCGGCGGTAGCGGGGGATCAGCAACAAAGTGACACCGCTGATTGGCCCAAGTGAGTACGCGAGCAGCGCCGGCAGGTTGGGGAAACTGGTGGGCGGCCCGTAGTGGCCCTGGGCCCGCAAGGTCCAGTAAACGCCGCTGACACGATGCTGCTCGATGAGCTGACGGTCGTACTCCGCGCGCCGCTGCGCGTCCTTGAGGACTTCGTACGCGGCGTTGATCTCGCGGAGTTTGCGTGTGGCGAGTTGGTATTGCTTGCTTCCTTGCGGAAACCTATCCGGGTGCCAGATGCTGGCCAGAACTTTATAGGATTCCCGGATTCGCTCGGTTGGAGCGTTCGCTGGAACTTCCAGCAGATCGTAATGAGTCTGCCGCGCTTGCACGATCGGAACTCGCAGATCTCTTTTGGATGCTACTTTGTCACACCCGACGATCATACGTCGATGCGGCCACAGATTCCTGCGCACCGGGCATGCGGTTCGAGTCCGCTCACTGCACCCGCATCAACGGATGGGTTTTGGGAATCACCTCACCGATCTCGCCGCAATACACGCCCCCCTCGCTCAGCGCGCGTGTGAGCTCAGCGGCATGCTCCGGTGCAACCGAAAACAACAATCCGCCCGCGGTCTGCGGATCGAACAAGAGACTGCGCACGTCTTCGGGCACGTCAGCCGAAAACTCCACACAGCCGCCGATGAATTCACGGTTGCGGCGCAAACCGCCAGGCAGGAACCCCTGTCGCGCGTATTCGATGGCCTCCGGCAAAAACGCAACACGCGAGGAATCGATCAGCAGACTCACTTGCGAACCCGCCGCCATCTCACGGGCATGACCCAAAAGGCTGAATCCGGTGATGTCCGTGGCGGCATGAATCCGAAACCGCTGCGCGATCTCACTCGCCCGGCAGTTGAGAGTCGTCATGGATTCAGTCGCGGCGTCAACTGCGGCCGCGCTCGCGTTTCCTTTCTTGAGAGCGGTCGAAATGACGCCGGTGCCGAGCCGCTTGGTGAGCACCAGCCGATCGCCGGCGCTCGCGGTGGCGTTCTTCCACAGGCGTTGCGGGTTCACAAGCCCTGTCACGGCGTACCCGAACTTAATCTCGTCATCGCCGATGGAATGCCCGCCGATGACGGCGCACCCCGCCTCCTGCATCTTGGAGAGGCCGCCTTGTAGGATTCGCTCCAGCACGTCCATGTCACGCCCGGTGTTGGGGAAACCGACGATGGAGAGCGCCGAAATCGGCCGCCCGCCCATCGCGTAGATGTCACTGAGGGCGTTGGTGGCCGCCACCTGGCCAAAAGTATAAGGGTCATCCACGATGGGCGTGAAGAAGTCCACCGTTTGCACCAGCGCGAGGTCGGGAGCAAGTTGATACACGCCCGCGTCGTCGGCGGTGTCGAAGCCGACCAGCACATTCGGGTTAGTCTGTTTCGGCAGGCTACGCAGCACTGAGTCCAAAATACTTGGACTCAACTTGGCCGCGCAACCCGCCGCCTTCACCATGGCGGTGAGGCGCTTACGTTCGTCCATAGCAAGAGCGATTATAGGCGTTCCTGGGCCCTACTGCGCACAGGAGACACCGGTAAATTATGACTGCGGAACGATGAACTCCATCAAATTCCGTACCGGCCAGACACCGACGCGCTAACCCACTACTCGTCGCTATCGTCACAGCCTATTGATGACGCTCGCCAAGTACCCTGCGCCAAAACCGTTATCGATGTTAACCACCGCCACGTTAGGGGCGCAACTGTTCATCATGCCCAGCAACGCTGCGAGGCCGCGGAAACTCGCGCCGTAACCGACGCTGGTGGGCACGGCGATGACGGGCGCAGCCACCAGTCCCCCAACCACGCTGGGTAAGGCGCCTTCCATACCCGCCGCTACAATCACCACCCGAGCTCGTTTCAGAGCCTTGCTTTCGCCAAGCAGTCGGTGGAGTCCCGCCACTCCCACGTCATAGAGTAGCTCCACTCGGTTGCCCATCACCTCGGCCGTCACCAAGGCTTCTTCTGCCACGGGAATATCTGTTGTGCCGGCCGTCACCACCAACACTAATCCTCGTCCGCGAATCTTGCGCTCAGTTCGAATGGCAATGGCCCCGGAACGCTGGTGGAACTTGGCGCGCCGGTCAAGCTTGCGAACGCGGTCGAACATGGTAGCATCAGCACGGGTCACCAGCACATTATGCCCCTGGCGCAGCATGCGACGGACAAGTTCCTCCACTTGATCCGGAGTCTTGCCGCGCCCGAAGATGACTTCGGGCAGCCCCTGCCGCAAAGGCCGATGGTGATCGATCCTCGCGAAGCCCAGATTTTCATAGGGCATTTCGCGAAAACGCTCCAGGGCTTCGTCAACCCCCAAGCGCCCTCGCCGCACTTGGCGCAAGAGCTTCGCAATGGCTTCCGCAGTCAATCCCGTAGACACTCCTGATGTGTTGCTCGGATCCTATATAGAACGAATTAAGTTATGACACATGGTGCAGCCCATAAGGGCACGGCTGAAGCCGTACCCTTACACACTGCATACGACTTAATGCGCTCTGTATAGAATATCGGTCAGAGGTCAGTCACGCAATGGTGGGGAAGGTTACGGTGAACTTTGATCCCTTGCCAAGGTTGCTTTCCACGGTGACTGTGCCATCCATCCGCTCGACGATGTGCTTGACAATGGAGAGGCCCAGTCCGGTTCCACCGGCTTGGCGCGAGCGGGCCTTATCCACGCGGTAGAAGCGCTCAAAAATGCGCGGCAGGTGTTCGGAGGGAATGCCAATGCCGGTGTCCTCAACCGTAACCGTGACGTGGCCGTTGGGGCCGCAGTGGCTCTCAATGCGGACTTCGCCGTCAGGCCGGTTGAACTTCACGCCGTTGTCAAGCAGGTTCACCAAGACTTGCTCAACGTGGGTGCGGTTGCCCAGCACATCCGCTTCCTCCACGGTACCGCGCACCAAGTGAACGCCGGCCAGCCTTGCAGCCGAACTTACGGTGCGCAGACACGAGTCCACGGCGGCCTGAATCGAAATACTCTCCGGGGGCGTTCCGACGCGCCCTGACTCGAGCTCTGAAAGAGTGAGAAGGTCCGAAGTGATATTCCCTAATCGAATGGCGTGAGCCTTGATGATCTCCACGAAGCGCTGGCTATTCTCGGCGTCTTCCAGGCCACCTTCGAGCAAGGTTTCGGAGTAGCCCTGAATAGCGGTAAGCGGCGTGCGCAGCTCGTGCGAGACGTTCGCCACAAAATCCCGGCGGACCCGCTCCAGACGCTCCAAGTGGGTGATGTCGTATAGAACAGCGAACGCGCCCGGGCCGGAGAGTGAAGCCAGGGGCGCAGCTTGTACCTCGAACGTGCGCTCTTCGCCCGCGAGCACCAAAACAAGGCGGCGCTCCTGAGGCTCGCCTTTACGCAGCGCCTCGCCGAGCATGTCGCTCAAAGCGGGGTGGCGAACCACCTCAGCCAAGGGCGTGCGGTCTGGAATCGGATCCGATACGCCCACAGCTTGCATGAAGGCGCGGTTGGAATATGTGATCCTGAGCTTTTCATCCACGGCGAGCACGCCTTCCACCATGGTCGCGAGAATCGCCTCATGCTGGGCGGATTGCGCTTTCGCGCTTTCCACGAAACCACTCAGCCGGGCCGCCATGCCGTTGACGGCGCGCACCAGTGACCCGACCTCGTCGTCCGCGGTCTCGACCAGAGGCGTCGGCACGCTCCCGGCTTCCACAAATCCATTCGCGAAAGCACGCAGCCTCGCAAGACGTTGCGTGACCGCTCTTGACGTGAGGTATGCCAGGCCAACTGCGATGAGAGCGGCCACTAACCCCAGCTTGAGAAGTTCCGCGTGGATTTCGCCGATGGAGGCGGAAGCCCCGCCGGTTGGAAGGCCCGACTTGATGTGGGTAAGGTAGAGGTCAAGCGGAAGCAAAATCGCTGCAGTGAGGAGAAAACCACTCAGGACGAGCTTGCGGAAGAGAACACTGCCAGTCATCTCAGGCCGGGCCTCAGAAGGCTAGGGATCTAGCCCTGCCGTGTCGATGCCCGGAGGTTCTAACTTGCCGAAAGGGCCGGGACACGTTTGATGCTCACGCTGAAGGCCGGCCTTACAGCCACTCGGCCCAACCGGTTTTTGTCAGTCCGCTAGGCATTGTCATCCGCGTCCGGCTGTGGCAGAAACCGATAGCCGGAGCCTCGCACCGTCTGCAAGTAGCGCGGATTCTCCGGATCAGCCTCGATTTTAGACCTGAGCCGCCGGATATGCACGTCCACGGTGCGGGGCGTCACGAAGCGGTCACGTCCCCAAACTCCGTCCAGCAAGCGGTCGCGGCTGAAAATGCGG
>JASHYZ010000212.1 GCA_030042795.1 Terriglobia bacterium
TGGGTGGCGTCCATAACTGGCTGGAGGTCTTCGCCAATAATCATCGCACGCGCGCGAACCTCAATCCCATTGATGCGCTCGAAACCTACAATCCGCGCGAAGATCTGCTGAAGGATGTCTACCTTACCGAGAAGCTCGGTACCAAGCAAGGCTGGAGCCGCCCGGCCCCGGATGAGGCGTGGCAGCATGGATACCCGCAGGAATTCCAGGATTTCATGGAGTCTATCTACTTCGACCGTGACCCGCTGTCGGGCGCCGAACTTGCCCGCGATACGGTGGCCGTGCTCTATGCGGGATACCTCTCAGCAGAGCGCCGGGGCGCTGAAGTTCCTGTGCCGTAGGAGTGGAAAATCTCTTGGGTTTCACGCAAAGGCGCTAAGAGCGCAAAGAGCACCCTCCGACTTTAATGACTTGGCGTCTTTGCGCCTTGGCGTGAAACGCTGCTCTTCGTCTGCCGAGCCGTGGCAACCTTACGGCAGAAAAGGCGGCGGCAGTGAATCCTCAACGCGGTGAGTTCTCTGGTACGCGTCAAGCTTCTGAATAAAGTCGGGCCACATGCGCGCGGAATCAATGCCTGTAACCCAAGTGATGGTTTTACCTGCCGGACCGGGTGAAAAATTCATGTCATCCTTCAGCGCCGGCCTGGGATAGGTTTCCTGCGTCGTCAGACCCTCGACGTACGCGAGCACCACGGTATCCCAAATCACCCACGGCTTCGAAAGGTCATCCGTTCGCATCGGCTTCACGAAACGGTAGTACCACGCCTGGAATTCGTCCCACAGCCAAGCGCCCACGGGTCCGTGCTGACTAATCAGATTTCTGGCTTGGTCCAAGGTCAGTGAAAGGTTGGCATGGCAAACGTCGCCGCAGCCCACCACCACGGGTACGTCAGATCGCAAGATGGCTTGCCATGCGGCCACGTCGTTGGCGACGTTGAATTCCTCGCCGCCGTTTGGCCAGCTTCGGAAGCCCATGGCCACAATGCGAATCCGGTTTGAGATACTCGGGTCCTCGATGATCGCCGAGGCCGCATCCGTGGCGGCGCCGATGGTGAGCAGGGTCAGCCGGTTGTTGCTGGAGAAGTCCTTCGAAGATTGGATGATGAAATCGACCCCGGCATTTGGCCGCGGCGTTGTTGCGTCTTGTAGCGGCAGGCTTGATCCCTCGAACAGCGGCGGATGAGTGGTCATCTTCAGCCGGTTTTCAACCTCATCGCGAAGTACTCTGTACGTGTAGTGGGCGGCTGGCGGCGGCAGCGAAGGAGCGTGGGCGGAGATGATGCCCAGAACCTGGAATTGCGGATTCACCAGCATGTAAGCAACGGCCCACTGATCGTCAATTTCGTTCCCGACGTCGGTGGAGAGGATCACCGGAATCTTGTCGGCAGCCGAAGCGCTTCCGGCGCCGAGGAGGATCACCGCTGAGCAGACCGCCAGCATGATATGCAAGCAGGCTAACGGTTTTACCCTCGAGGTGCGCGATGTAGGGCAGGGGCTTGCCCCGGCCAAGGCCGGCCCAAGGGTGGGCCCTACAACAGAGGAACCGGGGTATTCTCTGCAATTCTGAAGTACACTCATGGGTTCTCTAGCACCTCTCTGGATGGCAACCGGAGGATATCATACCCATGACCGCCACAAACAAGATCGCGCTCGTTACCGGCGCCGGCAGCGGCATAGGGCGAGCGGCAAGTTTGGCCCTGCAGTCTGCAGGGTTCTCTGTGGTGCTGGCGGGCCGCCACGCCTCAACCTTGGAAGAGACCGCAGCCGCGGCCCAGCCCTCGGGCGGCAAAATGCTGGTGATTGTCGCCGATGTGAGCCAGCCTGATTCTGTCCGAGGGCTGTTTGCCAAGACGAAGGAGGCGTTCGGGCGCCTGGACCTGCTCTTCAACAACGCCGGCATCAGCGCGCCCGGCGTCCCTATGGAAGATTTCAGTCTCGAACGGTGGAATATGGTGATCGGCATCAACCTCACAGGCGCTTTCTTATGCGCCCAGGAAGCCATCAAGATCATGAAGGCGCAGGACCCGCGCGGCGGCCGCATCATCAACAACGGTTCGATCTCGGCCCACACGCCCCGGCCCAACTCGGCACCTTACACGGCCACCAAGCATGCCATAACGGGCCTCACCAAGTGCATCTCGCTCGACGGGCGCAAGTATGACATCGCTTGCGGCCAGATTGACGTGGGCAACGCCGTAACCGAAATGAGTGAACGCATGGCGGCCGGTGTTCCTCAAGCGGATGGCACGCGCAAGGTTGAACCCCGCATGGACGTGCAGCACGTGGCTGACGCAGTGCTTTACATGGCCCAACTGCCCTTGGATGCCAACGTACAATTCATGACGATCATGGCCACGAAGATGCCGTTTATTGGTCGTGGCTAGGGCATCCGGAGAAGGAGCCTGTAATGGCGCGCGAAAGGCGAAGTGTGCAGATTCTGCTCACTCATTGCCCGTCTGAAACCCCTGTTGAGTAATTCACACTTTAGCCCTAAGAAAATAAAGGTGAAAATAATTGGTCTCGGATTTAGCACTGGTACCCACTTTCTTGGTTAAACATGCTAAAAAAGGGACTGTACGCAAGGGCAGAGGTGGCTGGACATGGATTGTGGCTGCTGCTATCAGGGTTGGAACGGAGGCTATGACGGGGCCGAACGAACTCGTAAAAACTAACCCTCGCCGCAACATGCGCTTAGGGTGTGAAAATCGGCCCGATTCCGAAACTTTCGAGGGGTACGAACTCAATTCATTAAGTCTTGTTTTCGCGCGTAGTTAGGTGCCGAAACGGACGTTTTTGAGAATTTTTCGCCGAAACCGTTTCAAAGCAAAGTAGTCAAACCCTCCGTGTTACTAACGTCCACTTTCTTCTCGGGCCGCGAAGATTTTCGTCTTGTGCTTAAATGCAGCTCGCAACCCTCCGTGCTCTCTGTGGCCAAAAGCCTTCAACACTGAGGCCACAAAGTCTCCGTGAACTCCGTGTTGAGAGGCTTCTAGGCACAGAGAGCGCCGAGGACTTCAGTTTGGTTGCGGCCAAGGGCCGCGCCAGGTTACAAATAGTTGACTTTCTGACGTGCTTCTCACGCCGCGAAGATCTGCTGTTGAGTCCCGGAAAGGCGCGAGTCGCAGTTGCTGCGCGCCGACAGTCCTGTGCTTGTCATGATCTCGAAACCCAGCCCGTGCTAGCATCACAAACGACAGAGGGGGACGCTGCCATGATCAATCTCAACGAAGTTGGCGCCTTCGGTTCCGTAGACGCAGCCGGTAATCTCAGCGTGCGGTTTGGCGTCTACCTGCCCGGCATCCGCTACATCGATGGCTTCGAGGTGCTGGTGCGCGTGATCAACCGTGACGACCGCTTTGACCCGATGATACTGCCGCAGGATTCGCCCCTCAACTGGGTGAATGGTCACCCTCTCGACTTGTGGACCGCCACCGTGTCCATTCCGACCATGGCCGGCACGAATTTTGGAAAGGAGGGAACCTATCTCTATCGATACCAGCTTTGGTGGACGCCGGCCGGCGGCAGCCGTCAGCTTGTCACGAACTGGTTTACCGATCCCTTTGCGCGGGCAACCGACGTGGGTGAGCTCGGTGCTGTGACCTTGACCAGCAACCCGGCAACCTTCAACTGGACAGACGCGGCGTACAAGACTCCCGCGTTGGATGATCTCGTGGTGTACGAGCTTCAAGTGGAGGAGTTCAACGACACCTTTGACGGCGTGGTTGACCGAATTGTTTATCTGCAGAGCCTGGGAGTGAATTGCATCGAGCTCATGCCGGTGACCAGTGTGAAGCTCGACTTTGACTGGGGCTATGGGCCCATCCATTACTTCGCGCCCAATGCGCGCTTCGGGGGCTGCGACGGCCTGAAGCGCTTGGTGGACGCTTGCCACGCCGCCGGCATGGCCGTCATCCTCGACGTGGTTTATCAGCACGTCGATCCCACGTTTCCCTATAAGCTTGTCTACGACAACGTGAACGCTACGGTGGGGGCACCGAAAGTGCCCAATCCGATGATCGGGGCTGACGGACCGTTCGGGCCTGTGGCCGATTTTTTCCAGCCTTTCACGCAGGATTACTTTCTCGTTTCCAATCAAGCCTGGCTGGACGAGTATCACGTGGATGGCTTCCGCTACGACGAGGTGACGGATTATTATTTCGGCCCCACGGACACCGCTTACGCCAAGCTGTCCTACGATACCTATCAGTATTCGCTCGGCATTTCGCGTTTTCAGCAAGGCACCGGCAGCTACAGCCGCATCATTCAATGTGCAGAGGCGCTTTCCATCGCGCGCCAGGTGTTACAGAACACGTTTACGAACTGTGCCTGGCAGGATGACTTGCTCTACAAAGCTGAAGACATGATCGCCCGGAATTACGCCGACGCCGATTTCGCCCACCTGCTCGATCCCTCTTTCGGCGGCAATCCCTATCCCGCAACGAAGACAGTGAATAATGCGATTGGCCAACCGGTGGACATGCCCGTGGCACCATTCCAATACCTGGAGACCCACGACCACAGCCAGTTGATCGTGTTTGCCGGCACGGAATCGGACGGCCTCATT
>JASHYZ010000213.1 GCA_030042795.1 Terriglobia bacterium
CGCGACGTGAGCGCCAGCTTCAAGCGTGCGCCCAGTTCGTCGCTCAGCTCGCGATGCCGTTTCGCCTTCGAGGCTTGACGCCGGAGAGAACCCACCTGCTTGGTGACTTCTTCGAGGATGTCGGTAACACGGGCCAAGTTTTGGCGCGCGGACTCCAGCTTGGCCTCGGCCAGACGTTTGCGGGCGCGAAACTTGGAGACGCCCGCCGCCTCCTCGATGATGGCTCGCCGGTCCGACGGCTTGGAACTGAGTATCTGCCCGATGCGGCCCTGCTCGATGATGGCGTAGGAATCGGGTCCGAGGCCCATGCCCATGAAAAGTTCCTGAACGTCGCGAAGGCGGCAGGTATCTCCGTTGATGAGGTATTCGCTCTCGCCTGACCTGAACAGCCGGCGCGTGACCATAATCTCACCATCAGGACGGCCGGGCGATGTGGCCTCGGTGCCGTTATGGGCAGTCGGGTGGTGCCCATTCCCACCACCGTTGTTAGAGTGCGAGGCCAATGCCTCGCTCACCACTGACGATCCGTTGGCAGAAGCTCCGTTGGAACCGTTCGAGGGGGCAAAATGCCCGGCGCTGCGATGGCTTCTGGCCTCCAGCGCTTCGGCATCGATCAGAGTGAGGCTCACTTCGGCCATGCTCGTGGCCGGGCGCAGGCGCGTCCCGTTGAAGATGACGTCAGCCATGCGATCGCCGCGCAAGGTACGCGCGCTCTGCTCACCCAACACCCAATTGATGGCGTCGCCGACGTTTGATTTACCGCATCCGTTGGGTCCCACAATCGCTGCCGTGCCGGCTCCGAATTCCAGCCGAGTGCGGTCGGCGAACGATTTGAAACTCAGCAGTTCTAGCTTCTTGAGTTTGAACAAGGCACACTCCTCCCGCAAGCTTCAGGCGAACAGCACCCGATTGAAGCCCGCGATGTCGAAGCCTGCAACAGGACGGGTGTAAGGAAATACCTCACAGGAACACGATCGCTGGAACTGTGTTCTGAGGACCACGGGCGTTCTGCACCCGCCCTTGAGTTTCTACATTTGGTTTTGGGGAACAGCGGACAGGCAAGAGTGCCTGTCCTACCGGTGGCACAGTCACTCCTGGCTGTGCGTGACTCACAAATGGAGAGACTCCAGAGCACGGGCAGAACGCCCATGGCACGGACTGCTTGCCCAACTCGGATTCGTCGTGGCGCGACGTTCTTACTCGGCAAAATCGTCCTCGTGCTAAGCCTTCACTGCTCGCGTGCTGGCGCACTCCAAGTAGGCTGGCGCGAGAAATCCCCTGCCTACGAGGGTAACCCTAGCACGAAGGAAAAGACAATGTAAAGATAAAACCACAAGATGATGTGGTGTATTGGGAAAGCGGCCCAACCTATAAGGCTGCCGTTTCAACAAGCCCATTGGTTCTCGGAAGGATTTTGACGAGACATCACAAAGCGAGATTTCTCGCTTCGCTCGAAATGACAGAGCGGCGGCAGGCTGCCCCACCCCAATCCACCAAAAGGGCGATCACGGCTTCCAGCGCAGCACTGGCTTGCGCGCCGCCGTTGCTTCGTCCAGACGTTTCACGCGCGTGGTATGTGGCGCAGTGCGGACCAAATCAGGACTCGCTTCCGCTTCCTGGGCAATCAATTTCAGAGAATCGATCAGCGCGTCAAGTTCCGGCTTGCCCGCACTTTCGGTGGGCTCAATCATCAAGGCGCCGGGCACGATGAGTGGAAAGGCGGTGGTGTAAGGATGGAAACCGTAATCGATGAGGCGCTTGGCGATGTCGCCCGTGCGCGCGCCGCGCGCCGCTTGCCGCCGGTCCGAGAAGACGCATTCGTGCAGCGAGGGCGCGTCGTAGGGCAAGTCATAGGCGTCGCGCAGGCCCTGCTTGACGTAATTGGCGTTCAGCACCGCGTCTTCGGTGGCCTGGCGGACGCCTTCCGGGCCATAGGCTAGAATGTAGGCTAAAGCCCGCACGGCCATGCCGAAGTTGCCGTAGAAAGCCCGCACCCGGCCCACGCTGCGGGGGCGGTCGTGGTTCAGAAAAACGCTGCCGTCGGCTGCTTCTTCCGCCGTGGGAGCAGGCAGGAAGGGCTCCAGGAATTGCTTTACCGCCACCGGGCCCGAACCTGGACCGCCGCCGCCGTGGGGCGTGGAGAAGGTCTTGTGCAGGTTCAGGTGCATCACGTCCACGCCGAAGTCGCCCGGCCGCGCGATGCCCACCAGGGCGTTCATGTTGGCGCCATCCATGTACACCAAGCCGCCCTTGGAATGCACCACCTGGCAGATGCGCTCGATTTCAGTCTCAAAAATCCCCAAGGTGTTCGGATTGGTGAGCATCAGGCCGGCCACTTCGCCGGTCATCTTGGCCTCGAGCTCGGCCAAGTCCACGCAGCCGCGGCTGCCGCTCTTGAGGGGCGTCACCTGGTAGCCGGAGATAGTGACGCTGGCCGGGTTGGTGCCGTGCGCGGAATCAGGGATCAGGATGAAGCGCCGCGCGTCACCGCGCTCGCTCAGCCAGGCCCGGATCATCAGCAGGCCGGTGAGCTCGCCCTGCGCGCCAGCCGCCGGCTGCAGCGAGATGGCGTCCATGCCGGTGATTTCGAGCAGGCAACGCTGCGTCTCGGCCAGCACCTTGAGGCAGCCTTGCGCAAGATGCTCAGGCGTGTAGGGATGATCGGTACCGAGTCCCCGCAAGCGCGAGACGGCCTCGTTCAGGCGCGGGTTGTACTTCATGGTGCAGGAGCCCAGCGGATAGACGCCGGCGTCAATCGAGTAGTTCCAGGTGGAAAGTCGCGTAAAGTGGCGCATCACGTCGAGCTCCGAGACTTCGGGAAAGCCGTCGATGTCCTCCCGAAAGAACTCTTCGCCTAGCGTCCGCTCTGGAGGGATCGAGAGCACGTCAAGCGGCGGTAGGTCGGCCCCGGTCTTTCCCGGCACCGAGCGCTCAAAGATCAGCCCCTCGTTGCGGGTCATGTGAGGGCGCGCGTATTGGTTTTTGTCAGCCACTGTGTCAGCAAGACTCCTGGTTATATGCGAAGATTCGAGAACTCAAAAATTGACCAACTCCTTTATTTTCATAAACATTCCAGGTTAGATCGAACCAAGTCATTTGTTTTCAAATACATTCCAGGGTAGTCTCATTCTTCTCATTTTTCTCATTTTCGGCCCTTTGTTATCAATAACATTCCAGGGTATGCCGAAAAAAAATTCTTTTTTTGTTCTCCGGTCTCTGACGAGCGCCGCTGCTTTGCAGAAACCGCATTGCCTTGTCCCAGACCTTTGGCAGACCAAACCTGAGCGGCCAACTGCGCGCCCGCCTTGCCAAAGCTCGGGTTCTTGGCACTTGGTCCTCGCTGGTGGGGCTGCTCAACTCCGTCTGTTGCCATGCGTCATGCTCCTGAGAAACGTCCTTAGCGCCCGGTCAGTTTCGGCCTGGGCCTGAGTTAACCGGCGAATGTCTCGCTCCGTTCGCCTAAGATCGCTTCGCAGCGACACCCCGTAGCGCACTAAACGGCTCACAACGCGGTTGTTCAACCTGACCACTTGCTCTAACCGGTCCAGGCGCGCCTCCGCCTTCCGGAAGCGCCCGTCCGCCCGGTCGAACTTGGCGTTAAAGC
>JASHYZ010000214.1 GCA_030042795.1 Terriglobia bacterium
GAAAAGTGGAAAACTCGCGCCCTTCGCCTTTTCACACAACCAGCTTGACATCACCCACTAGCGCGCGTGACTGTTGAACATGGCTTCTTTATGGTAAGCTTCAGCCCGGCGAAAACAACCGGTAACTTGGCACCCCAGCCCTTTCGCGAGCGAGAATTGGGGTAAAGGGGGAAACGATGAGATGCACATCGATTGTCCTCAGTGGTCTTGCCTGCTGCATCATCTCGCTGATGCTTTCGTGCGGGCCGGCCGCTCACCAGAACGAACGATACGTGTTCGTCGCGACGAACATCAACATTCCTTACTGGCAACAGGCCAGGTCCGGCTTCATGGACTGCGCCCATAGGCTCAGCGGCGCCAAAGTGGAATTCGTGGGTCCCAGCCGTTACGCGCCCGATGACGAGCTCAAGGCCTTTCAGGATGCAGTCGGCACCCATCCCGCCGGCATTCTGATCTCTCCAGCGCAGCCTGATCTGTTCAAGGACGCCATTGACGGCGCCATCGCCGCCGGTACTCCAGTGATCTCGGTCGATTCAGACTCGCCACACTCGCGGCGAGTCCTTTTCATCGGTACGGACAACTACCGGGCGGGGTTCGAGAGCGGAAGCACGATGGCGTCCATTCTCAACGGTCACGGCGGCCTCGTCGTTATTAAAATCACGGGACAGGATAACCAAGAGGAGCGCGCGCGTGGCGTGCGAGACGCCCTGAAGAAGTATCCCGAGATGATTGTGGGCGCTGAAGTCAACGACTCGGGTGACTCTCAGGCGGCGGGCGACGCGGTAGCAGGAGTGATCCAAAACGGAGGACATCCCGCCGGAATCATCTGCCTGGAAGCGTCCTGCGGTCCCGGTGTGGCCAAGGCCTTTGACAGGCTGGGACTGGCCGGTAAGATTCCTATTGTAGCGATGGACGCGAATCCAGAAACGCTCACGCTGATCGGTCAGGGTTACATCCACGCAACCGTAGCGCAAAAGCCCTATACCATGGGTTACTACGGCTTGCAATTCCTCGACGACTTGCATCACAACCGTGTGCACGAGTTTCCGGCTTGGCGCATCGCGCCCGCGTCACCTCTGCCGGCCATGGTGGATACCGGTACCGTCGTGGTGAATTCGAATAATCTTCAAATGTATCTGAGCGCGACTACGCTACCGAAATCCTGAAGGCTCGCCGGCTCTCTTTGTGAGATCGAAACCTGCCGGATCTGATCGCTTCCTTTGCCACTCACCTATCTCTTCTCTTGTCTTGCGCACGCGCAGCCGGTTGCAGGATTCGTGACAGACAAGCGGCAAAACATCTACACGCCTCTGCAGCGCCGCATGGCCGCTGCCCGCCATCGCGAATTCGCTTGGGGTTGGGAGGCGGGCGGACTCCCCTATACTCCTTTGCACTTGAAGCAGGACCTTCCAGTTTTGAAAAGTTTTGAGTTGTGTCTTGTGCAAAACACTGCAGATTTTGCGATCCCCGAAAAAGATTAGCCGTTTTTCAAGGTCCGTTTAACTCCGGACTGAGGTCAGTTCTTTTGGCTCAGGACCTGCTCGAAGAAATCGAGTGCTCGGGGATCATTCGATTGGCCGAGCCAGAACATGGCCTGTTTCCGCACTGCTGGATTCGAATTGGTGCGCGCGGTCTGGATGAGTAGCGGTACTCCTTGGTCTTTCGGAAGCTGGCTCAAAGCGAATACGGCCCGCTTCTTAACCTCGGTTTCGGGATCACGTTCGATAGCATCCGTGATGGCCGAAGCCGCCTTTCTGCCCGCCTTCTGACTTAGCCAAAACAGCGCCTGGCCACGCACCTTCGAGCTCGAGTCATTGCGGGCTGACTCGATGAGGGCGTCCACGGCTGCGGGCTCCTTGCTGATGGAGAGATCAAACATCAGCTTTTCGCGGAAGCTGTCATCACGATCCTCGCGCGCCAACCGGCGCAAGGTGTCGAAGCCGGAACGTCCCCGTGCTGATCCTAACCAGAAGGCCGCGCGCTCTCGCAGCTTCTCCGGCTGGCCGGATGCAACAAATCCATCAAGGGCGCGCTCGGCTGAGGGATCGGCGTGCAGCGCGATAGCCAGCGCAGCACTGTCGCTAATATGATCGCGATCTTCCGCATTCGCAAGGTTGCTGCCCAAACCCGTTGTCAGCGAGCTGAGCAGTGCTACGCTTTCCGCTGGGCGAACCTGCGTGAGCCAATAAACCGTGCGGCCGCCGGCGTTGATTTGGCAGTCTTCGGAGAAAACGCGTACTTTCTCGAGGACGCGGTTCTCAATGCGAAAAAGCACCAGGAGAGTTTGTGATCCCTCGAGGTCGGCCTCGCGCGCGCTCGAGTTGATGTTCGTGCCATCGCCCGCTTCGAGGCGGCACTCGCCGCATACCCTGTCATCGTTCCAGGAACTACTACAGCACATCTCGCGGTCGCCGTTCAGCATGGGGACGGCATAACCAACCCAGGCAGCCGTGGACTGACTCGCGACGATGGTCCGAAAAGCAGATTCGAGCCCACTCGCAGCCGAGCGTTCTTGCAAGCTGGCATTAGCGATTTTCGGCGTCTGTGCGGCGGCAAGGACAGCAGAAGCGGCGACAGCAAGAGCCGCGGAGGTAAATCGTATGGAATTTTCGTGTTTCATGCGGTCACCCCAGTTCCGAGTTATCCAGTTCGGAGTTCATCTCAAGTTCGGAGTTCGGAGTTCGGAGTTGCCCGGTTTGGAGTTGCGCCGCCCGCCGTCGGGAACCTTTGAGCCGAACAACGCCGAACTGAGAAACGCCGAACTCCGAACTGATTAGTGGTTCAGCAGCTCCAACATGTAATCCGTTCCTTCTTTCGAACCCATCAGCGAGATTTTCGACACGATGTATTTCTTCATCTCGGGGTCTGTCTCCTTGCGGGCAATTTCGATTAAGGCGTGCGCGTTGCCTTGAATAAAGAGGGCGTCCACCACGGCCTTGCGGGTTTCTGCATCCATGCTGCTGGCATACATCGAAGCGAGCGCCTCCCCTGTCTGCTTGCCTCCCATCAGCCCGAGACTATGGATAGCTTCCCGCCGCAATTCGGGGTTCGTCTCCGTGCGCGCAATCTCGATGAGTCTCTGGCCGTTTCCGCCGAGGAACATGGAATGAAGAATTTCTTTCTTCAGATCAAGTGAGGTCTCCTGCGTGTAGAGTTGTCCAAGCTGATCCTGCGCGCCCATCAACCCAAGACTGTGGATAGCTTCGCGCCGCAGCTCGGGATCCCTCTCCGTACGGGCCAGCTCGAAAAGCCGCTGGCTGTTCCCGCCCAGGAACATGGAATGGATGATTTCCTTCTTGACGTTGGTGGCAGTTTCCTGCTGATACAGTTCCCAAAGCTGGTCCTGCGCACCCACCAGACCCAGTTGATGGATGGCGTCGATGCGTAGATCCGGCACCCGCTCGCTTTTGGCGGCGGCAAGCAACCGGTCGCGATCGCCGCCAATCATGAAGTCATGCAGGATTTGGCGCTTCACCCCCATATCACTCGATGAGGTGTAGATGTCCGCGAGCAACTGACGGCTTTCTTTCCCACCGAAGAGGGCGAGGTCGTCCAGTGCCCTCTTCTCCAATTCCGGGTTCGAGCTGGTCCGCGCGATGTGCGCCACTGCCTCTCGCGCCTGAGGCGAACCGCTCTGGCTCAGCACAAACAGGGCGCGTTCCTTGAGTTTGGCCGGCTGGTCACCCTGAATGAACTTTTCAAGCAGAGGAATCGCCCTCTCGGGATCGGAGTTCATGAGGCCGTTGATGGCGAGCAGCTTCAGGTCTTCGTCTGGCTGATCCTGCGGCTGCACCTGCTGACCGCTTGCTTGCCGCATTTGGATTTGCAAGGCCTGGGCGTCTTTTAGCCAGCGGCTCTGGGGATAGGCTTGCTTGAGCTGGTCGAGCGTTGAGAGAGCCTGCTCGCGTTGCCCCTCTTTATTCAGAGCGTAAGCCTTCCAATACAAAGCTTCATCACTGTGATTCCCATGCTGACTAGCGAGCTGACTGAACTTGTCGATGGCTGTTTGCCACTGATGATCGTCCAGCGCCTGCGTTCCGTCCTTATAGAGGGCGTCGCTCTGATCGGCCTCCGTTGAGGCCTCGTTGGCGGCATTTGACTCGGCGGCGGAAGCAACAGCCAGGGCCGAATTACCACCGGGAGATGCGGCTTCGCCCGCAAGCTCCGGCGCGGCTGCGAAGCGGTTCAGAAGCACGCCATCTCCGGGACGAATCTGTCTGGCAGACGCATAACTCGGCAAGCCAGCCCCGAACGCCAGTAACAAAATGAATTTCATCCGATCTTTCATCCTAATGTTCTCCTATTTTTCCTAGCACTCCTCAGAGGGCTGCGAATCTCTCCATCACCAGCCTCGAATAGGAGGTGACACGACCCTCTCACCCACGGACTATCTGACTCATAGACTGCCTGACTCAAAGACTGTCTCGG
>JASHYZ010000022.1 GCA_030042795.1 Terriglobia bacterium
GTCGTGGCCGGAGAGCTTAGGAAGGTCCTCAACCCGTTCGGGTGTGAAGAAACCCTTCAAGTGGACGTAGCCGTGGTCACGAAAGGACTTCTTCTCTGCCTCGGAAATCTGGAAGGGATCATCGGTAAGCTCGAAATGACAGGTTCCGTGAGTCCCTCTGTAGCCCTATACGACGCCGTACGAATACTGGTCGCGAAGCTGTTGAAAGCGCTTTTGGAGATCTTTCATTTCCGGCGCAAGCTGCTCGAGTTGCTTGCGCCATTGTCCCTGGTCCTTTAGCACTTGGAGCCGAAGCTGGACCTCGTGATCCGTAATGGCTTTGGCGCTGGCGCGAGCCTGTTCGAGGTATGCCTCCAACTCGGCACGCTGGGATTCGAGTTTCTCCCGACGCCCACTGTCCGCCAGGATCTTAGCCTGTGCTCGCGCTTCCGCCAACTGCTTTTCAAGTTCGGTGTGCCCCTCCGCGGTGTTAGGGAAAAAGTGCAGGCGCTCCGGCACCTCAAGGTGAGCCTGCAAGGTTTGTTCTTTGCGGTCTCGGACGATGGTTAAGGCAACGTCCCGGCTCTCCTCAGGCTTGCTAGAAAGCGCACGATGAACATCATCGGCCGACTCGATGGGAGTGGAGTCCACCCGGATGATGCAGTCACCGGCCTTGAGTCCTGCTTTCGCCGCCGTGCTGCCCTCGCTGACCTCCGTCACCAGAACACCCTTGCCGTCTTTCACGCCGAAATAGTCAGCAAGCTGGGGGGTGAGTTCCTCCACGGAGATGCCCAGCCGGGGTCCCCCGAAAATGCCGAAGCCCAGATTCAAGTCGGGAATATTGACGCGCGGCCAGACCTCAATGCGGCCGCTGCGCCCTTCGCCCAAAAGTGGCTCGAAGACGCTCTTACGGGCGGTGATCGTGGCGTTCAGGGTTTGCTCGGCGCCATTCCGACGAATCCGAATTTCAACCGGCCTTCCAGCAGGCGTCTCGCGCACCAGGCGGGTGAGTTCGGCTACACTGCGCACCCTCTCGCCCGCGAATTCGACGATTACGTCACCCTTCTGAAGGCCGGCCTTGGCGGCGGGACTCTCCGGTTCAACCTTGTCCACCAAGGCGCCGTACTCGTCGCCCAGTTTTAAGTCGCGGAGCTGATCAGACGTTATATCCTTTGTCTGGACTCCCAGCCAAGATGCGTTTCCAGTCGAAACCGTGATGACCGGGTCCTGAACTGGGCCGCCGTTAGGCTCTTGAGCGCGCATCGGCCTGGAGGCCAGCGCCAGGCAGACTGCCATCACAGCGAACGCTGCGGCGAATTTCATCTTGTTTGGCATTAGGATTTCTCCTTGTACCCCTTGTCACTCGTCTCTGTCTTCATTGGTTGCCGTCGTCTTCCGGCCATGATTTCTGCATCTCCTGTAAGCGCTCCTGCCCAGCCTGCATGAGCTTCTGCAGGCGATTGATGTTCTCCTGCTGTTCCTTCATCTGTTCCTGCCAGTTCTTCCAGAACGCCTCCTGATAAGCCTTCAGCCGGGCCAGCGACTGCGAATTCAGCTTGCGAATCTCGATGTTGCCGAGCGCGGTTCGTAGAACAAGCGGCGCCCCGCCTCCTGAGAGCACAGCCGAGCCTTGCACCGGCCCCACTCCCCATTCGCCGCCGTCGCGGCGCATCATAATGGGAAAATCAGATGAGATGGTGTGCCCGGCAGCGGTGTCGATCAACGCGTTGACGTTCAGCGGCAGGTCAGGGGGCAAGAAAACCTCCACGTCGCCCACAGAGGATTCAAGACTCGAAGGGCCAAAGCTTTGCCGGTTGGCGTCAATCTGGGCCAGGACGTTCCCGGCCGCCGTCTGAGCGCGAACTCCGCTCATGAGCCTCAGCAAATCGAGATTGCCGCCCGCCGTTTCGGCTTCTACCCGGCCTCGTGCACCGTCAAGCTGGATGCTGCCGGCTGCCGTATGGGCGCGTACCGGCCCCCCGCACTCACCCAGTCGAATCTGCCCTCCCGCAGTTTGCACCACCACCGGGCCCGACGCTGAGCGCATGATGATATTGCCCGCGGCCGTGAGAGCCCGTACCGTGCCTGAGATCGTGCCGGCTACGATGTCGCCGCCATGAGTTTCAAGATAGGCGTCACCCTTTACGTCCCCCACGTGAATACTGCCGCCCGCGGTATGAGCCTCCAGGCGCTGATCAACATTGCCAAGATCGATGTTTCCGGCCGCTGTCTGCAGGCGCACCGGTCCTGTAAGGTCTCCCGCCCGGATGTCGCCTCCGGCGGTAGAGGCCCGAAGCTCTCCCTCCAGGCCGCATACCTGAATACCCCCGCTTTGGGTCTCCAGGTCTAAGTTATAGTGCAGGGGCACAACGATGGTGAACGACGCGTCCACGCGCCGCGAGAATTGATCCTGATAAGGGTAGCGAAAATCCAAATAGGCGCCGTCGGACCCCAGGCGGTGAGCTGCTAGCTCAGAGCCCGCGAAGCTGGCGCGCGCTTCCGCTTCCGACCCAGTATAGGCAACCAGTTTCAACGAACACTGAAGCTGTTCGGTGTCGCCCGGGAAAACTGTCACGGATCCCATTTGGGTTCGGAAGATCAGTTTGCCGCCCGGCCGCACCGGCACTGAGCACTGGTCATACTCAACCCAAACCCGCCCCTGCCGCTTGGGGACGCCGCGGCGCACCAAGGGCGCTTCTGACGCTGCCAGAGGCAGGCTCAGCCCGAGTACTAACGAGATGGCCCACGCAGTCCTTCGCACTGCACTTTCTCCTAGTCGGGCTGATTCCTTACTGAGGACTACATATCCCAGTGACAGTTCCGTGAACGAGCGGGGCTAAAGAGTCTGTGTGAAAACTCGTGTATGACTCCTCACGGCGTGGACCCCGCTTCCGCGGGGGTGACGTCATTGGAGTTAGAAGGTCTAATCCAGCATGTCATTCCCGCGAAAGCGGGAATCCACTAGTTTTCACACAGACTCTTTAGCCCCTGAAGCAGCGCTGAATTGGCTTCAGCGGCTAAAGCCGCCCCACTTGCCATCTCGCGACGGCGGGGCTGAAAGCCCCGCCCTTTCACTGGCCAAGCGTGTCACTATATTCGGTAATCCCCAGTAAACTACGTGCTCGTCGAATAAGATCCGTCTCTAAGCGCAGAGCAAGACTCCCCATCCGCCTTCGGTTCCTCCAAATAACGGGCAGATGGCTTCTCGCAGGCTGCCCGAATGCCTATTGACCCATCTGTCTCAACGCGGCCAACGCTTTAATTCTGACGTAGCGATCCGAATCCTCGGAAGCAAGGTGCTGGAGCGCGGGAATCAGGTCGTCGCCATCCTCGCTTGAAATGTGGCTCACCAAGCTGTCGATGGCAGCCTGGCGCACGCCCAGATTCGGGTCTTTCTCCGCAGCCTGCAGGAAGCCGTGCGCGATATCGCTGTTCCAATCAGCCTTACCCACAGTCCGCAAGGCTTGCAAGCGGATTCCCGCGTTCGGGTCGTGCTCCAGCAAGTAAAGCGAGGCATCCCGTAAGGTTGGGTCCACTCCGCCTTTGCGCAGTGCGTTCAGCGTGTCCAACCGAATTCCAGGGTTGTCGTAGCTCTTCAAGGCGTACAGCATCACCTGCCGGATATTGGGGTTGTCGAGCGAACCTTCCATCGTGACCCGTCTCTCGGCATTCAGAGTGATCTTCACATCTCCAGTTTCCGGATCGGGCGCCACTTGGCTGATGCTGTTGATGCGCGCGTTCCCCAAGTCTCCCGCTGCCATTTGAGCCGGTGAAGTATTTGTGACGGGGCCGGGCGTGAGCGTGCTGGTTTCCGTCCGCGGGCGCAATAGCCAACCCAAACTGAAGCCCAAGGCCACCAGTGTGAGCGCCGTCATCGTCCGCGCCGGGTGAGCAGCCACGGGCGGCACCCAAGCCCTCAACAAGGCTCGCCACCCCGTCTGCTCGCGATCAAGGGCGATTTCTAAATGCTGACGGCATTCAACGAGCAAGCTAGGCAGAGGACCGGCCAGCTCTCCCTGACCCTGTTGGCTGAGCAGGTCCGCCAGGCGCCGCGATTGCTCCAGCACTTTCCGGCACGGCTCGCAGCCAGCAACGTGCTCCTCAAGGGCCGCCCGCTCATCGCCCCGCAGCTCGGCGTAATCGTAAAGCGCCAAATTTTCACTGAAATCCTGGCAGTTCACGCTTCAAACCTCTCAAAGCGCTCTCAAATCAAGTCCTCTAATTCGGACCGTAGCTTCTGCGTGGCGCGAAACAGGCAATTCTTGGCTGTCTCTTCGCTCATACCGCACATCTGCCCGATCACTCGCAGTTTAAGTCCCTCGTAATGCCGCAGCTCAAACACTACCCGCTCACGGGGCGAGAGGCGATTAAGAGCTCCCCTCAGACGGGAGGCGATCTCCTTGGAGCGCAACGCCCGCTCCGGATCGAGCGAAGCACGGTCGTCCGCCAA
>JASHYZ010000215.1 GCA_030042795.1 Terriglobia bacterium
CGACACCGGCGGCCAGCCAGACGCTCACCGAAGCAAGCTCCGGCGGACCGGCGAAGTGTCTCAGATAGCCAAGCCCGCCGTGCCGGCGAAAGCCATGATAGTTGTAGTACACGAAGGCAATCACTGCGCAGCCGAGCGTCACGTAGATGCTGGCCGAAGGCGTCGTCATGGTCGGAATAATTCCGATGAGGTTACACAGCAGCACAAAGAGTCCCAAGGTCCCGATCAGCGGCACATAGCGGCGGCCGCCGTGGCCGATGACGTCATCCGTCATGCTCTGGGTGAAGCTGACGAACACCTCCATCATCTGTTGAAACCTGCCGGGATTCTCCACGGACAAGCTGCGGCGCAACACGGCGGCTCCGGCGAGGATCAGCAGGATTACGAGTATTTCCCCGCACATGTACTCGGGAATGGGATAGGCGCGGTTCGGGTGAAAGCCCAACTGGGTGAGCAACCAGGCGGCAGGCGCTCCGATCAGCTTATTGACCAGCACCGTCAACCACAATGGGTGTTCTTGAGGCATTGTGAATCCCTACTGAAGTTGCAAGATATAGTGACAACAGCTTCTGTAGCGGCGCTCGGAGCCTGCCCTGTAAGGGAGCGCCAAAAAGCCGGCGGTTGCAGACTGCCGCTAAGGTCGTCACTATATTGCAGTCCTCATTAAGATGCAGTCGCACCCGCAGCCGCAAACCTTATGAGGCGGCCTGCGTCGAACGGGAAGCGCGGGTGAAAAACGAGCTTCCCAGCAGAACCACGCACTCAATCAAGGCGCCGGTAAGCGGGACGAACAGCCCGGCAATGACGGCGCTCAAGTTCACCCAGCCGGTCCAGTAAAAGAAAGCCACCACGCCAATGAGCAGCGGATAACGAATGAACAGCTTCGTTAGGGTGCCGTTCGGAAGACGTCCGTTGCCGGTATTGAGAGCTGCTGCAACTGCGCGATGGAGCCAGCGGTAGGCCAGAATTGCGGCGCACGAGCCCACGCCAAAGCCCAAACCCCAGCGAACGCGCCCAAGCGCGAGCGCCGTTAACATGCCTGCCACAGCCACTCCCGCCATCCAGCGCGGCAGGCGCGCCGCGGCCGAATCCAGCAAGTTCTCACTGATTTCCAGCACTTTTTCCCCGTCGAGTAATGATGTAGATCACGTCCGTAATGCCCGCGGCTGCGCCCAGCAAAACTCCAATCACACCCAGAACGGAGCCCGTATGCAGATGCCGGTCCAGGTATGCGCCCAGCAGGTATCCCGCCACGGCGCTCACTGGGATGATGAAACTAAGCCCGGTGTAAAATACCGCCTCAGCCCACGCGCTCGACTGGCTTTGCCGGGGCATCGATCCTCCCACCGGAGACAACCTGGAATCGTCGTCCGGCTGTTGGCTGGGAGCGTCCTAAAGGCGGCGCAGAAAATCAAGCAGGAGCCCAATCCCGCAACGCCTGATTATAGCGCAAGATCTCGGGACTTCACGTTGTTGATTTCTCACGGTCCTGATGCTCCTCCCGTACAGGAATCGGCGAACGGCGCGATGGTACGGCACGGTTCGCGAGCATTTGACAGGCGACTGCGTAAACTGGCAGGTTGAATACGCGAGAAGCAATCTTGCAGTGAAGGCGGACAACGAGGTGCTACTGCGAGTCCAGAGGGAGAAACTCATCGAATGAAGAAAAAGGACGCCACTGAACACGCACCGGGCACGGTGTCAATAGAGATTCACCGCAGAAGGGAAGAGTTCCTTTGGTATCTACGGAGATTGGCAAGATCGGGGAGTGAGGAGGAATTCAAGGCATGCCTCACCAGGAATTGCGGCTTAAAGCCGCCGTTCGCGAATACGAGCGCCAGCAGCGTGAGCGGTAGCATGGGCCTTGTCGATCGACTTCAGCCTGTCAATGGCCTCATTCTCGGGCAGCGAGGTCAGGTGTCCTTCGATGATTTCGAAAAGCTCGCTAATCGATTCTTCCGCCCGGTCTGAATACCTCTTCTGCATCCGTTCCTCCCCGCATCGACTCAAACAATCGGAGCTTCCAGATCATTTGCTACCTCACAGGGTAGCACGTTGTATGTCCAGTGTACCAGGTTCGAGGCCGGAAAGTGATCCCAACTTTGTCGCGCTATTCGCTCGAACTTGCGCCCAAAGCGTCTCGCAGCTCGTCCGGCGCGATCACGGCGGTGCCGAATTTGAGCACGACGCAGCCGCCGGCAATATTCGCCAGATGCGCTGCCTCCGTGAGCGACGCGCCAGCGGCGAGTGACAGGGCCATGACGGCAATCACCGTGTCGCCGGCGCCGGTGACGTCGTAGACCGGACGAGGCACGCTGGGAATGTCATGCACCCGTCCGCCGCCCTCCACCAACGTCATTCCCTCTCCGCCACGGGTGATCAGCAGCGCCTCGCAGCCGAGTTTTTCGAGCAGCGCCGGGCCGCCGCTCTGGCGCGCTGTGGGGTCGCCGAATGGCATGCCGGCCATCTGTTCGGCCTCGCGCTGGTTAGGCGTCACCACCGTCGCCTGCCGGCAGATTTCCGCGTGCTCTGGCTTCGGGTCCACCAGCACCGGGATGCTCCGCCGGTGCGCCGCGGCCATCACGGATGAGCACAGGCCGGCAGCCACCGATCCCTTGAGGTAGTCAGAGATGATCAGCGTGTCGAGCGAAGCAATGCGGCGGGCGAGGCGCTGCGCGAGTAAGCTGCTCGAACGCGGCGAGAGCGGCCGCGGGTGCTCAAAGTCCACCCGCAGAAGCTGGTGTTGGTGCGCAACAATTCGAACCTTCCGGGGCGTAACCCGGTGGGCCTCCTCCACAACGCCACCGGAGTCGATTCCGCGCTGCCGCAACAGCGCTTTCAGCTTCTGCGCGGACGAGTCCCGGCCGATCACTCCAAATACCGCCGCGCGGCCGCCGAGCGCGGCCACATTGGCTGCTACGTTACCGCTGCCGCCCAGGAAGCCCTCAGCCTCCCGGCCGTCACGGACCAGCACCACGGGCACGGGTGCCTCCGGCGAAATGCGCGTGGCCTCGCCGCGCACCAATTCGTCCAGCATCAAGTCACCAAGCACACCCACTCGGAGCCCGTTAAATGCGCGGGTGATTTTTTCGAGTCTGGAAGTCTTCACGGCCATAAAACTACGGGATTCGGGGTTCAGGACTCGGGGCTCGGGGAAAGCAGAATTCAGTGCTAACCGCGCATCGAGTTCTGAGCGGCTTACTTCACGCGCTTATCTCCACGGCGTTGCCTCTTCACGCTGTTAGACAACCCCATTATTATCGAAGCGCGCGAGTGACGCCTACGTCGTTTTTTGATGTAGGCGCCCACAGAGCCCATTGAAGAAGTGG
>JASHYZ010000216.1 GCA_030042795.1 Terriglobia bacterium
TCGTCTTGTAGCTTCTTCACCGAGAGGCGAATCCAGCCGCCTTCAGGCAGGTTGGATATTCCGTGCACCACGGCGTTTTCTACCATCGGCTGCAGAAGCAATGGCGGCACGGTGCCCTGCAACGCATCGGGATCAACCTGTTCGGTCATTTCCAGCCGCTTGCCGAAGCGGACTTTCTCGACGCGCAGGTAGGAATCGACCAGGGCGATCTCCTCTTCGATCGGAATCAGCGATTTTTCTCCCAGGCCGAGCGTCTTGCGCAGAAAGTCGCCCAGCAGAACGCACATCTCGCGCGCCTTGCCGGGGTCAACCGTGGTAAGGGCACTGATAGAATGCAGACTGTTATAAAGAAAGTGTGGGTTTACCTGGGCTTTGAGGGCACGCAGTTCCGCTTCGCGGGCCAGGATTTGTGCCTGCGCCTCGCGCTCTTCCGATTTGTGCGAGGCTTCCGCAGCGAGCAGGACATAATGCATCCCAACCGTCAGCAAATAAAACAACACGCCCATTCCGAAGAGCAGCCCCGTAGCTTTCGTCAGGTGCTCGCGCGATTCCGCGAACGGCCTCAGGCTAGAAACCGCTGTGGCCAACACGCGGGCGGTGACAAGCCAAAACACGCTGGCCACGACGCTAGCCGCGAGATGAATAGTGAGGAGCGACTCCACTGAGCGAAGGCGCAAGGGGGTAAGCCGGCAAACGTACCACGAGGAGAGGCAGACAAAAGCGTAGACTAGGCAGAGCGGGACGCTAATCGCCGCGGCTTCCGCCCAACTCAAGCCCCCGCTGGTGGCGAGCTGATCCGCCGTCAGAACGGCGAGAAACGCCCACCCCACAAGGTACAGGCCAAGCCGGCGAAGATTGGCAAGAATTGGGGACATGGTGCGCCGTCAGTTCCTGACGTTGAATCCTCCAAACACCCAGGCGCCTTTGATGAGCAGTATCTTTCTCGGAAGGGTCGGCTCTTGCACCGGCCGCCGCGTCTCGTCATTGTGACCGCCGAACAGCGCCACTCCACGCACGATCACCTCCCAGGTTTGAGGCACGATGATCTCCCCGCCACCGAAGACGGCAAGAATCTCGAGCGTCGCCTCGTTCCCTTCGGGCTCCGCCTCGGTGAAATCCACTTGCGATCCGCCAAAAACAGCGATCCACCGCCCGCCACGAAATTTCTTGGAAGTTACCCGCACCTTTCCGCCGCCGAACACGTCGACGCGGTGGAAGTCCAGGTGAGACCACTTACTGGGATTCTCCTCGTTGGTACTCTCGCTCGTCCGCAAAGCCCCGTACATAATCCATAGGCCCGCGCCGATGACGAAAAGGGGCCATGTATGCCTGAACTGGAAGTAGCGGTAGCCCAGGTAGTCCAACTGGAACACAATGCCGTAGAGGATTTCCACCACTCCCCAGAGCCGTTCGGGAGCCCTCTCGGCACGAACCAACTGCCGCAAGCCGTGAGCGATCAGGATCAGCGGCCAGAATCGCCACACATCCCAAGCCCGTACGATACCTTCTTGATCGAGCAGCAGGATGACCCCAAAGGCGATAATCAGCAGCCCGAGCCCGATTCCGCCTCGAATCTGAATGCCCCCCACTACCCGGACTCGCCGCTCTTCATTCATGGCTGTTTGCCCCTTCCCGATCTGTCGCGACCCGGCGCGCTCTCCGCGCTGTAGCTGCTGCCGCCAGCAGGCCGGTGGCGATCAGCGCCAACGGCGCAAGCCAAAACGTGCCGCCGCAGCACTCGAGATCAGCGGCAATCAGCCGGCCGGCGGACGATGCGATCAGGCTGAGCGGCCAGTCGCCCACTTGCCGGAATTGAGCATAGCCGAATTGCGCCATTCCGAGCACTGTAATTGCTGCAACCAAAGCGCCCGCCCATTTTTCGTTTTTCATCTCGCCCTCTCCGGATTTCAAAGTCGCTTCCGTGTTCATGAGACGAGATTATTTCGCGCCAAGCGCTCTGTCTCGGCCAATTCGGCGAGCAGCGGGCGGCTGCCGGTGAGTGACGGTTTGCGCCGGGAAAAAGGATGAATAACTGTGCGCCCGGGCCAGGGGTGGGTGCGGCGGCGGGCGCCGGTCACAGTGATTCACGCTGTCGATCGCGTTCCAAAAATCGTCAAACAGCAATCGACCATCGGCGGGCGAAAGGCTTGCGCTCCCAAAAACTTCAGTCTTCCGGCGGAGTCTGTAAGGCGGTCGCGGTCTGTACCCCAACAGCGACTTCAGGGATGATTCCAAGCCTTCGATAAATCGGTCGAATCGCCACGCGCAGGCGCGGGAGCTGCCTCGAAAACCACAGCGCTCCCAGTACGCAAAGGCAACCCCCTATCGCCAGCGTTTTCGGCGCGCCGATGCGATTGGCGACAGCTCCGGCGATCAGACTGCCGAACGGAGCCGCGCCCTGGAACGCCGTTGCGTAGAAGCTCATCACCCGTCCTCGCTTATCTTCCTCGACGATGGTCTGCAAAATCGTGTTGCTGGCCGCGAGTTGCTGCATGAGTCCGTAACCGGTCACGACCATCAGGGGCATCGAAAGCCAGAACCAATGTGACAGCGAAAAACCCGTCAAGGCGACGCCAAACAGTCCCGCCGTCAAGGGAATAAGCCGGCCGAGGCCAACCACAGATTCGCGCCGGGCAAGCACTAAAGCGCTGGTCAGTGCACCCACGCCTGTGGCGCTCATCAGAAACCCCAGGGTATGTGGACCGCCATGCAAGATCGTGCCGGCAAAGATTGGCATCAGGACGATATAGGGCATTCCGACCAGGCTGATGAGCGTGATCAACAGCAGAATGGCCCGAATGGGAACGAAACCGGCAACGTATTCCCATCCCTCCTTCAGGTCGGTCAGGACGCTTTCTACCTTTGCCCTCGATGGCGCGCGGCTCACGTGCATCAACAGCAACGACGCAATCACGGCGATGTAGCTGATGCCGTCGATCAGGAAGCAGTACCCTTCTCCGGCCACCGCGATGATAATCCCGGCCAGCGAGGGGCCTACCAGGCGCGAGGCATTCACCATCGAGGAATTCAGCGCCACCGCGTTGGCGAGGTCCTCGCGCGCTTCCACCATTTCGATCAGAAACGCCTGGCGTCCCGGCATATCGAAGGTGTTGATGGCTCCCTGAAGAAGGCTGAGAGCGAAAATCTCCCAGAACGTGATGCGGCCTGACAGGGTCAGCGCGGCCAGCGCGAAGGACTGCAACATGGAGAGCATCTGCGTCACCACCAGCACGCGGTGCCGGTTCCACCGATCTACCCAGACTCCCGCGACGGGACCAAGAATCAGGAATGGAATCTGACCTGAAAACCCGACGAGGCCAAGCAGGAAGGCCGACTTTGTCAACCGATATACCAGCCAGCTCGTGGCCACGCGGGTCATCCAGGTACCCACCAGCGAAACGCTTTGGCCGCTGAAGAACAGGCGATAGTTCCGTCGGCGCAGCGCCCTCCAAGCAAATTTCCATCCGCCCGCCGGGCGAGGCGAAGCTGGTTTTCTGCGCGTCGGGGAAGCTGAGGTTTGAGTTTCCGGCATGAAGTTGTTTGATGCCCGGCATCGGCCTCCGGCGCTCGCGTGCAGCCATCGCGTTAATCTAGAAGAGGGAAAGCCACCATGGAAGTCCTCATTATCGGCGCCGGCGCGGCGGGATTGGCAGCGGCGCAATCGCTGTGCGCCGCCGGAGTCTGGTTGCGCGTGCTTGAAGCGCGCGATCGAATTGGCGGACGTATCTATACCACACGCGATCCTAGCTTTGCCATTCCGGTGGAGCTTGGCGCCGAATTCATCCACGGCAGGCCGCGCGAAATCCTCGGAATTACCCGCGCCGCAGGACTCAGCGTCGCGGAAGTCATCGGCCGGCATCGAGCAGTGTGGGACGGGAAGCTCTCCGGCAATGGTGAGCGGTTCGCAAAGGTCGATGAAATCTTCGAACGCATGGCCGACCCTGCCGCGCCTGACCAGACTTTTGCCCAGTTTCTCAACCGTATCGGTGACGCTGATGAAGGAGCTAAGGCGGCCGCGCGCGGTTACGTGGAAGGCTTCAACGCAGCCCGCGCCGACCACATCAGCACACGCTCCCTGATATGCGAAAGCCAGGCCCAGGAGGCGATTGACGGCGACCGCGCTTTCCGCATCCCCGAAGGCTACGATCGCGTGGCGCATTGGCTGTGGGACCAGTGCGCTTCCCGCTCCGCAACTCTTCATTTGAATACCATCGTCACCGGCATCCAGTGGCGGCGCGGACGGGTGGAGGTAGAAGCTCACTCGAGTAGCCGTAAGTTGCTGCTCGAACCGGCACGGACGGCTTTCACAGCCGATCGAGCCATCATTACCGTGCCGCTGGGAGTACTGGCGGCTCCTGAAGGCGCACGGGGTGCCATCCGATTCAATCCTGGTGTTCCAAAGCTAAAGAGCGCTCTGAAGCGTCTAGAGACGGGTCAGGCAGTGAGAGTCACCGTCAGTTTTCGCGCCGCGCTCGCGAATGCTCGCCCAATATTGGCTGAGCCTGGATTCATTCACTCCAATGACGAGGACTTCCCGACCTGGTGGCCTAGCCTGCCGGCGCCTAATTCTCAGAAAGCTCCTTCTTTGGTGTTGACGGCGTGGGCCGGCGGACCTAAGGCCGAGAGGCTCTCTGCTTTGCAAGACACGGACTTGGCCGAGCGGGCCACCGATTCGCTGGCTCGCATTTTGGGCGTACCACGCGCGGAGGTGGCAAGCCACGTTCAGGGTTGGCATCTTCACAACTGGTCGCTCGATCCGTTTGCCCGCGGAGCGTACAGTTACGCAGGCGTCGGCGGCCTGGAGGCGCGGCGCAAGCTTGCAACTCCTGTTGAGAACACACTCTACTTTGCGGGCGAAGCCACTGACACCGACGGCCATGCGGCCACCGTTCACGGAGCGCTGGCCAGCGGCTGGCGGGCAGCGGGGCAGGTTCTTGAAACGGCTGATGCTCATTAGAGTCCAAAGTCAAAAGGTCGAAAGTCAAACGCCAAGAGGCAAGAGCTCAAAAGTGGCGGGCAAAGATCTGCTCTCCAAACACGTTGCGCATGTCTCCGCGTTCTCTGTGTTACTAACGTCAAATTTCTTCTCAGGCCACGAAGAATTTCGTCTTGTGCTTGAATGCAGCTTGCAAACTCTCCGTGCCCTCTGGGGCCAAAGCCTTCAACACTGAGGCCACAGAGTCTCCGTGAACTCCGTGTTGAGAGGCTCCTAGGCACAGAGAACACGGAGAACTCCACTTTGGTTGTGGCGAAGCTGCGCTGTGGCCTCAGTGATCTCTGTGGTGAGTTTTCTTTGGTTGCGGCCAAAGGCCGCGCTGGGCCGAAAAGCCTTCCCAACTCCAGCGGCAGCGTATAGGCTTGGAAGGAGAGGTGTATATAAGGAGAGGTGTATATAGTGACGGGTTCGGTGGAGAAACGCATTGAAGCCTTGTCATTCCGAGCGTAGCGAGGAATCTCGCTCTGAAATTAAAGGAAATACGAGATTCCTCGTCGCCTTAGGCTCCTCGGAATGACAGGTCGGACGAATTTTTCAACGAACTGTTAGTAATACTAAGTTAAGTTTCTTTTGACTCTCATTTCCGCTGGCGCTATGCTGCGCTCATGACGCCACGGGAGTTGCAAGCTCTCGATCACCGATTGACGGTATTTCTCGAAGATTTGCTGGCCCCGCTGGGACGCAAGGAACGACGCCATTGGGCGCGCGTTTATGTTCAAGGATTGTTGCTCGACGGCGAGCGCAAGTCGATCGAGCCCCTGGCCAGCCGCATTCCGGGCGCCGACGTGCAAGCGCTGCGCCAGTTTGTGGGACAGAGTCCTTGGGCGGTGGAGGCCGTGCAGCAACCGTTGGCTCGCAAAGTGGTGGACCTGCTGAGCGACCCCGAGGTCTGGATTCTGGATGAGACTTCCTTTCCCAAAGCGGGCCAGCACTCGGTGGGGGTAGCGCGGCAGTACTGCGGGGCCTTGGGTAAGGTGGCCAATTGTCAGGTGGCGGTCAGTTTGCATTGGGCGAGCGCCCAAGCGAGTTGCCCACTGGGCTGGCGGTTGTACTTGCCCCGAGCCTGGATCGAGGATGCGGAGCGCGCCCAAGAGGTGAAGTTGCCGGAAGGCACGAAGTATCGGACTCCAGCGGAACTGGCGCTGGAGCTGATCGATCAAATGTTGAGTTGGGAAGTGCCGCGGCTGCCGGTGGTGGCGGACTCGGCTTACGGCAACAGCTTTGATTTCCGGGAGCAGTTGCGTCAGCGCCAACTCGACTACGTCCTGGCGGTGGAGCCCACGACGGTGGTTTGGAGCGAAGACCCCAACGCCGTGCCGGTGCCAGCTTCGGCCCCCCGGGGTCGCCCTCGGCGCTACCCGCCGCCGAGTTTGTTGCCGCCGGTGCGAGACCTGCTGACGGTCGCCCAGCAGTTGCCGACTTCGGCTTGGAAAAAGGTGAAGTGGCGCGTGGGCTCGCGAGGTCCTCAGCGCTCGCGTTGTGCCCAACTCCCGGTTTGGGCGGCGCATGGCTGGAAGGCGCAGGAACATCGCGAACGGGTGGCTGAAGGGCTGCTGATCGAATGGCCGGAAGGGGAATCGGCCCCCACCCAGTACTGGCTGGCCCGACTGGGTCACGGTCGGGCGGGGCTGCGTCGAATGCTGACGCTGGCGCACACGCGTTGGCGAATTGAGATGGACTACCGCGAGTTGAAAGACGAACTGGGACTGGACCACTTTGAGGGCCGCCATTGGCTGGGCTGGCATCATCATGTGACCTTGGTCACCTTGGCTTATGCTTTCCTGCGTTCGGAGCAAGCGCGGCTTAAAAAAAACTTCGGGTGCGACGTTGCCACAGGTGCGGAGGAGACTGCAGCGCCTCCTGATTAGGCTCAGCGGATTTTGTCCTTGGTGCCACACGAGGTTCAGCGAGTTGGACAGCTCTTAATTAACTTAACTGAGTATTACTAGTGTCATGTCTCAGAAGTTCGCAGCATAATTCAGCTCCGAAGGAGCGGTATAACTTAGCCCAGGGCTCGCGCCCTGGACTAAAATATCTCGCCCCTTCGGGGCTTTCGAACGAGCCCTTCCGCCTTTCGCAATTTATCAACGAACTTC
>JASHYZ010000023.1 GCA_030042795.1 Terriglobia bacterium
TTTCCCCAGCATTGACGCGGTCGGCGAGGAGCGGGTCCTAACGTCGAATTATGGCGCGCAATATGGCCAAGACGCTTCGGCCACTTTTATCGCAGACCTCAAATCAGGCACTGACCACTTTCACGGCGATGCTTACGAATTCAATCGCAATACCGTCTTCGACGCCCGTAACTTCTTCGAAGTGCCGAACCGCGCCACCTACAATCAGAACGATTTTGGCTACACGCTAGGCGGTCCCTTCTACATTCCTGGTCACTACAACACCGACAAGACGAAGACATTTTTCTTCTGGTCCGAAGAATGGAAGCGCCAGATTGTCCCCAACGACTTTAACCTTCAGGTGCCCTCCCTGCAGGAGCGGCAGGGGAACTTCTCGGACATCTGCCCGGGAGCCGATTGCCCGGTGAATCCCGCAACAGGCAGCGCTTTTCCTGGCAACCAAGTCACGATCGATCCGAACGCCCAACAACTAATGGCGTTGATTGCCCCGCCCAACTTTGGCAGCGGCGCTGACTCGTTTTACATCAACAGCCCCTCCTATCCTACAAATTGGCGCGAAGAACTGGTGCGAGTGGACCAGAACATTACTTCCAGAGTCCGGCTGATGGTGCACTACATCCATGATTCCTGGAACACCGTCACCCCGACTCCGCTGTGGAGCGCGGGGAGCTTTCCCACGATTAACACCGACTTCGAGGGTCCCGGTACCAGCTTTGTGACCCAACTCACCGCCAACGCCTCGCCCACGCTGCTGAACCAGTTCATTTTTGGCTACACCGCCGACCACATTATCCTGAGTAACGTAGGCGCCTGGAAGCTGCCCTCGAATCTCACTATGAAGGGCCTTTTCAATAACGGCTTTGGCGGCAAGATACCCGGGATCAGCAATATATGCTGCAACGTGGAAGACGCGGGCGGTGGCGGTATCGGCGAAGACCCGGGCTTTATGAATCCTGCCAGTCCGAACTACAACGCGAACCCCATCTATACGTTTCGGGACCAAGTGACCAAGATCGCGGGAAGCCACAACCTCACGTTTGGAGCGGACTTCATCGACTATCAGAAGAACGAGCAGAACGGAACCACCCCCAATACTAATGGCGAGCTGACATTTAGCAACAGCTCGGGCGTCACTACGGGCAACGCTTTTGCCGATTTTCTGATGGGAAACATTGCGCAATACCAGCAGCTCAACAATGAGCTCAAGTATTACAACCGCTACCGGACGCTTTCGCCTTACATACAGGACGATTGGCATGTGAACCGGCACTTAACCTTGAATCTGGGCTTCCGGGTCGAGTTGATGGGGTTGTTCTACGACAAGAACCGCGACGAATCGAGCTTCTCGCCGCAGGCCTATAATTCTGCCCAGGCGCCTCAGATCGACGTTACCGGAAGCATCACCGGCATAGCCGGCGCTCTAGTCCCGGGGGTCGGCAACCAGTTCGACGGCCTGATTACTTGCGGATTGAATGGCGTGCCGTCCAGTTGCATGACGGGCCATCTGTTCAACCCGGCGCCCCGCTTGGGGTTCGCGTGGGATCCTACGGGCGATGGAAAGATGGCCATTCGCGGCGGTTACGGCATCTTCTACGATCACATGAACGGCAACGAGGTGAATACCGAATCTCTGGAAGGCACGCCGCCGGCGGCGCTGAGTCCCTCAGTTTATAACATCATAGGTTACGAGGATGTCGGGGGCACCCAGCTAAACTTCCCCTTGGGTATTAACGCGCTCGAAGGCAAGATGTTCTGGCCGTACGTGCAACAATGGAATTTGACCGTGGAGCGCAACCTCGGAACGGGCACCGTGCTGAGCCTGGCCTACGTAGGCAGCAAAGGCACGCATCTGACGGACCAGCGCGACCTAAACCAACTGTACCCAGTACCCGCTTCCCAAAACCCGTTTGGCCCCGGCCAACCCATCACTTCGACCAATTGCTCTAACCTGACTGGGCCGAGCGGCGCACCGGTTACAGGCCAGGCGGCGATCAACCTCGGCGTTGCCTGCGGGAACGACCCTGATCCTTCGCGGCCATTCATCGGCTTTGGGGATATCACTTTCCTCGAGTCCCAGGCGAATTCCGATTACAACTCCTTACAGGCGTATTTGCGCCGGACGGTGGGGCGTCTCAACTTCAGCCTGTCCTATACGTACAGCCACTCGCTGGATGACTCTTCAGATCGCTACGACGGCGTCTTCGTAAACTCTTACGATCTGAAGCGAAGCTATGCGAGCTCGGGATTCGACATCGCCCACGACGTCAGCGCCAGCTACGTCTATAATCTTCCGTCGTTGGTCCACTCGAATGCGTTCCTGCGCTACGCGCTGGGAGGCTGGGAGTGGTCCGGAATTGCCACATTGCATACGGGAAACCCCTTCGGCGTGTCGAATGGAGTCTTCGGCGATAGTGCGGGCGTCGCCAACGGAGTGGGGACGGGCTCCTATCCTGATCTCTGTGGAAACATCCACGCCGCGCCGCCCGAAACGAACGTGCCGGGCATCTTTGGACCGCTTCTCTATAATCCGGGTGCGTTTTGCGCACCCCAAGGTCTGACCTTCGGCGATGTCGGCCGGAATATCTTGCGAAATCCCTTCTTTACTGATTTCGACATGGGCTTCTTCAAGGATGTACCGATCCACGGTGAGAAGCTCCACCTTCAGTTCCGGGCGGAGGCGTTCAACATCTTCAACATCACCAACCTTATGGTGGGCTCGCAAACCGCGACGCCTGGCACAGTCGCCACCGGATGCTACGGCGGCACCGACAACTCGGCGGGTGACCCAAGCTGTATCGGCTCCAGCACGTTCCTGCACGCCACCGGCGCGCACGACCCGCGCATTATGCAATTCGGGATGAAGTTGGTTTTCTGAAACTGTTGATCGTTACGTTATGGCAGTGCAGAGCTTTTAGAGCCCACGGGACATCGTGCGTCGCATCAGCCCCCGCTGTCGTCGGGGTGAAGTCTTTGGACTCAGAAGCCATCTTTGGACTCAGAAGCCGCGTCCCTATTCAGTCATTCCCGCGAAGGCGGGAATCCACAAATTTGCTGATTACTTGCCGGATGTTGAGCAGCGCAGATTTAGTGTTGCTCTAAGTCCGGGTTTGGGATTTGCGCGCCGCTAATTTGGCGCTCCAGGTTGTCGCGGACTGATTTTTGCATGCGGGCGACAGTCGCCAGTTCATTCTGCGCGTCGTTGTGACGTCCTAGTCCCTCAAGCGCTTTTGCCTTGAGATAGTGCACGCTGGAGCTCTGAGGGTCCAGCTTCTGTGCGCTTTCGAGGGCCCGCAAGGCATCCTGGTACCGGCGGCGTCCAACCAGGATTTTCGCCAGCCCGTACAACGAACTTGTGAGCCGCGGATTGAGTTGTAGCGCCTTCCTGTAGTACGTCTCCGCCTCGCTGGTCTGTTGCAGGAGGTCGCAAACCGTACCGAGCTCGTCATACGTGTAGGCAACGTCCGGCTCGATCTTCAAATCTTCCAGGAACTCCGCCTTAGCCTCTGCGAATTGGTTGAGGCGGCGGTACGTGATACCGAGATAAAAATGCACGAACGGAAGTTTCGGGTTGAGCCCGGCCGCTTGCTTCAGTTCCTTCAGGGCTTCGTCATTCTGCAATCTTTGAAGGTCAGCCTTTCCCATCAGGAGGTGTAGTGTAGGAGTGTTCTCGCCCACCTCGGCAAGTTGGCGAGCAGCCCGCTCTTCGGTCTCATGCTGCCCGGTTTCATCGGCAGCCACAGCCAAGACGTAGAGGTAGGCAAGATTACCAGACTGCGTGTTCCAAAGAGGCTCGAACTGCTTGATGGCCTCAGGGTACAGACCTCTGAAGAAATAACACATTCCGAGCAGATAGTGGGCCTGTACGGACGTGGGGTCATCGCGAATGACACTTTCGAATGCTTCACTCGCAGCCGTATATTCGTCCTCGGAGTAGTAAGCCAGCCCTATGTTCAAGCGCACACCCGGAACCCCGGGCGCCAGGCGTTCGCCCTGCTTGAGGTTTCGCAGCGCGGCCTCCCATTGTTTCCGACGCATCGCAATAACGCCAAGGTTCACGTAGGCTCCGGCATCCTGGGGACGCATGGCAAGCACCTGACGAAACGCCTTTTCGGCATCCGACAGCCGGTTTTCACTGAGGGCCCGCTGGCCCTCTTCATATACCTGGCGTAATGCCGATTCCGCGGGCGTAGCGTTGGAAGTTTGCGGCGCGGGTCGAGCCATTGACCGCCCAGCCCCACACGTCAGCAAGGCGGCAAGTAGCCCTCCAACAAACTGCATGCGCATAATGCTTCCGGTCTCAGAACCCATCAGAGTTCGATCATAGCAACCTCAATGCCCGCAAGACAGGCACGATCATTTTCAATCATTTTTCTGTTGACACGCCCGCGTCCTATATGTTACATAATGTAACGTTACACAAACTAACGGAGACATGACCAATTTGCCCAAACACCGTCCAAGGAACTTAGGCGCATTGGAGCAGCTCGTGATGGACCATATCTGGAGCCACGGGCCGGTGACCGCGGAGCAGTGCCGTGAGGCCTTGTTGCCGCGCCACGCAATGAAGGACTCCACGGTGCGCACGGTTTTGCGGCGCCTCGAAGAGAAAGGCTTCCTCAGCCACAAGGTTGAGGGCCGCACTTTTATCTACCGGGCCCTTCAAGCGCGCCGCAATGTCGCCGCGCGCGCCGTCAGCCATCTTGTTGACCGTTTCTGCGGCGGATCAGTAGAGCAGTTGCTGGTGGGAATGGTGGAAAACGAAGTGCTTGACCGCGCCGAGCTTCAGCGCCTGGCGCAGAAGATTGCCCAGAAGAAGGAGGGCTAGCCGTGATGCCGCCGGCGTTGGCGCAATCTGCTGCTCGCGTGATGACACACCTCGCGGACGCCGCGCTGCGCTCCATCGTGTTGGCGTGCCTGGCCGGCCTCGCGCTTCGAGCGCTTCGCGTGCGTCATGCTTCCGTTCAATTGGCCGCCTGGACGGGTGTGCTTTACGCCGCGCTCGCCATACCGGTGCTTGTCTGGCTGCTGCCTGCAATTCCCGTTCATTTCCAACTTCCGGCGAAACAAGCAGCGGTTGCTCCAAACTTCCGGTACGACAACGACGCCGAGCCGAACCTCACCCGGCCCGCCGATTTGATCGCACGCTCCAGCCGCTTACTGCGAGCAGGCCGCGCCGTGCGGACGCTGAGCGTGGTGTCCATCAATGCGAAAAGGATCATCCACTGGCATAGCGCGAATGCGGCGTCCCCCGTCAGCGCCGGCAACAGATCCCCGCAATCGTCGATGCCCAAAGCCCTTCCGCAGACCGGCAGGCAGGGTGATGCTTCCGTCAGGCTTCGGCAGGTTGCGTCTGGGCTGGGTCAAAAGCTGCGGCCGGCGCTGACGGGGTTGCCGCGCCTGATGCAGACACCGCTCGTTCTCGTCGTCTACGCACTGGGGCTTATCTTTCTGATCGGCCGTCTTGCCATGGGGCTTTTCTTAAGCTGCCGCCTGCGCCGTAGATCCATGCCTGTCGATGATCCGCGCGCTTTGCGGTGGCTTAAGTGGCACACGGTCGCGATGGGAGCGCGGCGCGTTCCACTGCTGGCGGAATCGCTGGACGTCCGTGTGCCGGTTACGCTCGGGGTTTTGCGTCCGGTAATCGTGGTTCCGTCCGACTGGCGCGATTGGCCCGTTGCCAAGCTTGCAGCCGTGATGGCCCACGAGGTTTCGCACATCAAGAGAAATGATTCCCGCACCAGAACGCTGACGCTGATTTACCGGGCCATCTTTTGGTTCAGCCCGCTCGGCTGGTGGCTGGAAAGATGCTTGGCAGACCTGGCCGAGCAAGCAAGCGACCAGGCCACCATTCGCGCCGGCACTAAACCCACTTACTATGCGGAGGTCCTTATGAGCTTTTTCGAGATTTCAACCACTCAGGGACGGGTGAGCTGGCAAGGCGTTTCGATGGCTCGCGGCCTGCACGCCAGCAGGCGCATCGAAAGGGTGCTTTCCTCAGCAGGGTCGGTTCCGGCAGCGATGAGAGCATCGATCGTTGTACTGCTGGCGCTGTGCGCGCTGCCAATGGTGTGCCTGACGGCGGCCACAAGACCTGTGCTGGTTGCCGCTGCCGATGCTGCGATTTCGCAGCCATCGTCGCAGGCGTCATCGCAAACAGTGGCGCGCTTGCAACTACCAGAGCCTCCGCCGCCCGCGGCACCCGCACCGCCCGCTGAACCTGTTCAACACGCGGATTCGCACTTAGCACCGCCGGCACCTGCTGCCCCGCTGGCGCCCGAGGCACCGCCCACTTCCGCGGCGCCTGCATTTTCTTACGCAACTCCGCTTGCACCCGCAGCACCTCTAGCGCCGGCGGTACCACAGGCTGCTCCATCTCCCGTCGCTCCTTCGGCACCCGGTGCGCCCCCTGCACCGCCGAGTCCCGACTCTCTCGGGCAACTGTACCGCCAGATTCAGCAAATGTCCTACCAGGCGCACGCACTCTCCGCGTCTACTCTTCGTCGGGAAATGCTCGCACAGGCGCTTGCCGCCTATGCCAAAGCCGCTAGCGCATACCGCTATTCCTACTCGCAGTCAGGGGACACCACCGTTACGAATTCCGGGGACGATGACGATAACTGGAACTTCAGCACCTCGAGTGAAGGCATGGACTTTGCCATCGCCTCAGGTAAGTCGGTGATGATGTTCGGCTCCGAATCAGAGGATGATCGAGACGAAGTGAAGTCGCTGCAGAAAAAGATTTCCGGGGATTTCATCTGGTTTATCCACAGCGGCAACGCCTACGTCATCCGCGACACCGCCACAGTGAAGTCTGCCAAGGCCCTCTTCGCTCCAATGGAAGAGTTGGGAAAAAAGCAGGAGGCGCTGGGCAAGCAACAGGAAGAACTCGGCAAGCAACAAGAAGAGCTGGGTAGACAGCAGGAACAGGTTCGAGTGAAAGTACCCGCAGACCTCGAGGCGCGCCTTAAGAGAGTAGAGGCAGAGATCCGCGAGCTCGGGCCTTCTGCCACTCAGGATGACCTGGGCCGCATCCAGGGCGAACTGGGTGACCTCCAGGGCTACGTTGGCGATTTGCAAGGCAAAGCGGGCGACCAACAAGGGGAGCTGGGAAACCGGCAAGGCGAACTTGGAGAAAAACAGGGCGAGCTCGGCCGGCAACAAGGCGAACTGGATGAACAGCAGG
>JASHYZ010000217.1 GCA_030042795.1 Terriglobia bacterium
TGGAAGTTGAAAAGAATAAGGGCGAAAGAGTGTCGTAAGCAAACCGCACAGGCGAGGAGAGGGTCATGAATTGGGACGCCGGGATAGTGGTACCGTTAGGCGCTTTTGCGATGACGATCATCATCGTGGCCATCGTCGTATTCGGAAGAATGCGTGAACGGGAACTTCGCGCGCACCAGGAGCTACGTGCGCGCGAAATGGAGCACGAACGCAAGTTGAAAGAGTTGGAGGTGGAACGCCTCAAGCTGGAAGTGGAGCAGAGCAGGCTTCGACGGGTTGGATGACACGAGCGTGGCTCAGCCGGCCGCTGGAGGATAGCGATGGATCTCGGGAATCCGCTGATGATACCGATCGTGGGAACTATTTTTGGAACCGTGATGATTGTGGCCATCGTGGGCATCGTGTTCTGGTTCAAGGGGCGTGAACGCGAGCTGCAAGTGCACCAGGAGATGCAGATCCGCCAGATGGAACACGAGCGACGTATGAAGGAGCTCGAGCTCGAGCGGGCCAAAGTTGAACTCGAGAGAAGTAAAGTTGCGCAGCCGCTGTGAACGGCTGCGCCGGACGATGTGACCATCGCCGGTCGGTCAGCCGCGCCGAGTGCGCACAGGAGCAAGATCGATGGACGAGGGCATTCTGATTCCTTTGTGTTGCTTCGCCGCAGTGGTGCTCATCGTGGCCTTGGTGAATTTTGCCAAGATCCGCGACCGCGAGGTTGATCTGCTCAGCACGCTCGGCCGCGCTGAAGCCGACCACCGCGCTCGGGTGGCGGAGCTTGACCGGGAATTGGAACGGCTGAGGCAGGGAGAGTAGAGACGATGTCACAGGACCATGGAACAAGCGCACTGCCGGAAGGAAGCCTGGGTGCGGGCGCGGGACCCTCGCGCCATCCCGTAAGCCTCACTTGGCCGGTGTTGCTGATCACGCTCGGCCTGATGTTGCTGGCTGACCAGTTTGCGCCCGGGTGGAACTTTCACCGCACTTGGCCCGTACTTCTGGTTGTGTTCGGCGCGCTGAAGTTGATCGATTCCGGGCGGCCGCCCCGTCCGCCCGCAGGACCGCGAATCTGAGAGTGTCGGTGGTGGAGTTGAGAATTCAGGGGGAAGCAGCTATGAGCGCATACGTTTATCGTCGCGGGTCAATCTTCTGGGCGCTGACGCTGATTGGAGTCGGCGTTCTGTTCCTCTATCAGAACTTCAATCCCGCCATTCATCCCTGGCAAATTCTGGCGAAGTTCTGGCCCATCGTCATCATCTTTTGGGGGATGTCCAAACTTGTTGACCACCTTCAGGCGCGGGCGCATCCGGAGACCGTGCCTCCCCCGCTGTTCTCGGCCAGCGAGGTGATTCTTCTTATTCTCGTGCTGATCACCGGCACGTTGGTGTCGAAGATTGTGCTCAATCAGTGGCCGGCGTGGTGGGAGAATGGCGTCCACATCAGTGACAACGATGATTGGGATAATCTGTTCCAGAATTCGTATACGTATACTCAAAACGTGAGCTCACCCGTTGAAGGACAGCCTCATCTCGTGCTGGTCGATCAGCGCGGCGATGTTGAGATTCGAGCCTCGGATCAGCCGAGCCTGCAGGCGACCGTAAAGGAAATCGTTCACGCGGATTCCGACGCCGACGCTAAGAAAATCTCGGATCAATTGAAATTTCAGATTGTCCGTCAGGGGTCGCAGTATACATTGCAATCGAATCTGGACTCGCTGCCCGACAATGGCCGCAACGTGCGTTTGGATATCACCGTGTCCGTGCCGCAGTTGGCTTCCACCGACGTCACCTTGGAACGCGGCGACCTCACGGTTGCCGGCCTGAAAGGCGACCAGAACTTTACGGTGGAACATGGCGATGCGCACGTTTCTCAGATCGAAGGCCTGGTGAAACTGCACAAGTCCAGCGGTTCCGTCCAAGTATCGGACGTGAAGGGCAGTGTGGCCCTCGAGGGGCGGGGCGATGACGTCGACATCTCCAACGTGACGGGGGCAGCCACCGTGAACGGCGAATTTTCGGGCGATATCGCCTTTGCCAACGTCGGGCAGACGCTGCGGTATCTCTCATCACGCACTGATCTGACGGCGCAGCAAGTGTTAGGACGGCTCAGCATGGATACGGGATCACTGGAAGCCAGCGCCGTGCGCGGACCGTTTGATCTCACCACCCGCGCCAAAGACATTAACCTGGATGGGTTCAGCCACAGTGTAAAGATTACCAACACTGACGGCGACATTCAGCTCCGGGCTGCCGCAGTTCCTACCCACCCCATCGAGGTGCAGTCCAATAAAGGCGAGATTCAACTCAGCATTCCACCGGGCAGCGGCTTTCAGATTAACGCCGTGTCGCAGCACGGCGAAGTGGAGACCGATTTTTCCGGGCCCAACCTTAAAGTGAACAACTCCGGAGATGAGCCCTCCATCAGCGGCTCCTACGGAAAGGGCGGTCCCACCATCCACTTGTCGACGGCTTATGGAACCATTCACCTGGCCCAGGGCGAGGCGGGCTTCTCGCCCGCGCCTCCGCCTCGGCCGCCGGCGGCGCCATCTTCGCGCACTTAAGAAGGCGGCCTGCATCATGTTGGAAACGATTTCGCAAATACGCAGCCTGCTAGCCTAGTAGGCTGCGGAAAAAAGGCGATTTTGGGCCTCGAAATGGGCGGGTACAAGGCCCGCCCCCTACGTCAAACTGAGACATTATCCGCCTGTCCGAGGGTGGACCCCCGCTTCCGCGGGGGTGACGTCGTTGGATTTAGAGGCCGTCTTCGGATGCCGTCATTCCCGCGAAAGCGGGAATCTACCCCGCCCTTTCATAGCGTGTCCTGACAGTTTTTCCCCAACCTGCGACGCGAAGAATAAGGCTTCACTCCAGGTGCTCTGCTAGAGCCTCGAAGAAGCCCGGGAAGGAAATCTCCACGCAGTCACTGCCGCGAATAGTGGTGGGACCCTCGGCGAAAAGACCGCCGATGGCAAAGGCCATGGCGATGCGATGATCGCCGAAACTGTCGATCTCGGCGCCGTGAAGCGATTGCTGTCCGGGAACGCGCAGCCCATCCGGCCATTCCTCAAATTCAGCGCCCATGCGGCGCAGGTTCTCGGCCACGGCGCGCAGTCTGTCGCTCTCTTTAACGCGAAGCTCAGCCGCGCCGTGAAACGCAAGACCTTGCCGCATGCGCGTGCCAAGAACAGCGAGCATCGGAAGCTCATCGATGAGGCCAGGCACGGCCTCGATCGGCACTTCTCCGCCCTCGAGCGCGCTGCCCTCGAGGTGCAGGTCGCCGATCATCTCGCCATTCACCATCTCCAAGTTGAGCGCCTTGATGCGGCCGCCCATGGGAACCAGCACGTCCAGGAGCGCGGTGCGGGTGGGATTCAAGCCCACGTTCTGGATGACAAGATTAGACTCCGGGAGCGCCAGCGCGCCGGCAATAAAGAAGGCCGCTGATGAAAAGTCGCCCGGGACATACAGCTTCTGCGCCTTCAGACGAGCGCCGCCCCGGACCGACGTCGTGCGGCCATGCCGCTCGACTTCCGCGCCCAGATGCTCGAGCGCGATCTCGGTGTGATCCCGCGTCGTGGCAGGTTCCACCACCTCGGTGACTCCGTCGGCAAAAAGGCCAGCGAGCAGCACGGCCGATTTCACCTGTGCGCTCGCCACCGGCAGCTCATAGCGAATGGCTCGAAGCGCGCCGCCCTCGATCTCAAGCGGCGGCCGGCCACCTTCGGCCGAGCGGAACCGCGCGCCCATGCGCGTCAGGGGATCAATTACCCGCTGCATCGGCCGGCGGGAAAGAGACGCGTCACCCACCAGCACCGAGCGAAACGGCTGCGCCGCCAGGATTCCGGATAGCATGCGCATGGTTGAGCCGGAGTTGCCGGCATCGAGATCCGCAACAGGAGCGCGCAGCCCGCCCATGCCCGCGCCCAGTACTGTGA
>JASHYZ010000024.1 GCA_030042795.1 Terriglobia bacterium
CCCGGCAACCTCGATGCGCGCTTGCTGCTGGCTCAGCTCGAACTCAAGCAGGCACAGTATTCGAGCGCGCTGCGGCAGTTCGAGCGCGTGCTTCAGCGGCGTCCTACTGACCCGCAGGCCCTGATGGGCGCGGCACAGGCGCATTACTATACGGGCGAACTCGCGAAAGCCTATGCCGAGGCTAGTTCACTTGTCTCCCAACGGCCACAGAACTTTGACGCGCTGTTTCTCCTGGCCAGCATCGAACGCGCCCAAGGTCATCTGTATAAAGCACGCATGCTGCTGAATCGCGCCGAACGCCTGTCACCCCACAACCCCGAGGCTGACGAACTCCGGGAAAAGCTGCGGGACCAATCCTTGACGGTGTTGCATACCACGGTAGGTTACGCGCGCGAACTCGGCAGTCCAGGATACCCCGGCGCCGCGCCTTCGCCGATTGATGAGGACCTGCGGTCCACAACCTATGCCTCCACCCTCGACTTCACCGCGCTTCCCCGCAGTAATTCGAGTCTTTCCTGGAATACGCTTCCTACTGAAAGCCCGATGGGGATCATCGCCGGCGCGGCAGCGCCCACAGAGTTTCTCTACCGCCAGACAACGCGCTTGAATTCTTTGGTGACGCTGCGCGGCGGCATCGGCATCCAGCGCTTCGGGCCCGGAGTGCCCGTCGACCTGCCGAATAGCGCTGGCCCGCAGCCTGGCGCCACCGCCACGCCGGTGGGATTCATCGGAGGGACGGTCGCCGTCAACTCGCACTTCGGCTTCGATCTCACCCACACGTGGGCAGGCATCACTTATACGCCGCTCGCCGTTCGTCTGGGTGTAGTTTCGAGCCGCACCGAAGGCGGCATCAACATCGGCTTCGACCCGCGCACCGATCTTCATTTCAGCTACTTCCGCGAACATTTGACCACCCAGCCCTACGAGCAGCTCACCGGCCGCACCGATCCTGGCTCCAGCCAACCCGCCACGATCAATACCTTCGAGCAGGAGAGTGGCAGCGGCGGCGCCCTGGACTTCAATCGCCGCGTTATTGACCGCGAGCGCTTCGCCGTGGACGCCGGATACTCCATGACCCTGTTCGGTTACGACGGCCCCCGGCGCGGCGTCTATCTCGGATTCTTCACGCCCAATTTCTACGAGCGCGAGCTTTTCAATACGCGCTTCACGGGCCGCCTCACCAGCAGGTTCGGCTACGATTTTTCGCAAGGCGTGGGCACGCAACAAGTGGGCTACCACCAGCCCGCGAAAGAGGCTCTGCTGCTGAACCCGGCCTTCACCTTCAAAGCCACCCGGTACCTCACCACCCGCATCGGCTATACATATTACGACTCCGCCCAGTCTTTTGGCGTCGTGCGCGGCAACGGCGTTCGCCTTGGAATTGATTACCGGCTGCCATAGCTTGTGAGGACTTCCTGTCATCGCGACAGCTCGTAGAGCAGGCGGGCTCTTAGAGTTTTTGTTAAAACTCGTGGAGATGAAGCCCGCCCTTCCACGTCCGATGTGTTACTAACGTCCACTTTCTTCTCGGGCCGCGAAGATTTTCGTCTTGTGCTTGAATGCAGCTTGCAAACTCTCCGTGACCTCTGTGGCCAAAAGCCTTCAACACTGAGGCCACAGAGCCTCCGTGAACTCCGTGTTAGAGGCTTCCCGGCACAGAGGTCATCGAGACCTTCGGTTTGGTTGCGGCCATAGGCCGCGCCAGGTTGAGAGCCTTCTAGGCACAGAGGTCGCCGAGGCCTTCGGTTTGGTTGCATCCAAAGATGGCGCCAGGAACCATTAATTTGGAAGTAAAATTAAACTTGTTAGAATCGTCCTGTACAGATCGATGTGGTAAGAATGTAAAGGAAATACGAGATTCCTCGTCGCCTTGGGCTCCTCGGAATGACAGTTTCGGCGAGTTTTTCAACGAACTGCTAAGCTGCCTTCATCAGCTTCTTGAGGAGTTGAATCTGCCCTGCATGATACGCGTCATGCATGGCGATTCCTGCGATCATGTGCCTTGGGGTCTGCCGGCTGCCGGCAGAAGATCGGTCAAGGGCAGCGGGATCAATCTTGAGGACGGCTTCGCGCAGCTCCCGGTGCGAGCGGCTCAGTAGAGCCAAATCGCGACGCCACATCTTGTTCCTTGCCACTTCCGTACCGAAGGCCGCTGTGGCGAGCGGCCGCGCGAACCAGTTGCTCCCCTTTTCGGCGAAGCGGCCGGGCTTTTCTCCAAGCAACCGGCGCCGCACGGCGTACTTCCAATACGCCGCGTGCACGGCGATTTCCCAGATGTTGTGACGTCCGCGACCGGGACGGCGCGCGGCCTGCCCAGCCGTAACTCCCCGCAAAGCGCCACGAAGGCAAGGGCCATGCCAGGCTGGTCCGAAGTGAGCTTCGTCGATAAGGATGAGCAGCCGCTTGATGTCGCCATCAGCCATTGAACCTTCCTTTCCCGTCAAGATTGTAGCGTAGCATCTCCTTGCAAACGGCAAGTCAGGCTATAATTCTTGCCCGCGCGCTGGTTGCTAGACTGACGCCAAGGATGCTTTAGTTTAGCAGGCTGCGGAAAAACGCTCCGGAGCTGGGTCATTCTGAGCCCGTTCGATGCTCCGCTGCCTTCGACGGGGCTCAGGGCAGTCTGAGCAAGGTCGAAGCCTCAAAATGACCAGTTGGATGTTTTTTCCCAACCTGTTGGGTTAGGAGGTGGGCATGAACGCGTTCGTAGCAGAACTGGTGGGAACCGCGCTGCTGATTCTTCTTGGTGATGGTGTAGTAGCGGCTGTCGTGCTCAACAAGTCGAAGGCGCAAGGCGCAGGCTGGATTGTCATCACTACAGGATGGGCCCTGGCGGTCGCCATGCCAGTGTATGCGATAGGGCGCGTTAGCGGCGCGCACATCAATCCAGCCGTGACCTTCGGCCTGGCGGTTGTCGGCCGCTTTCCATGGAGCCAGGTGCCGGCGTATCTGCTAGCTCAGTTCCTGGGCGCGTTTCTGGGCGCCGTGCTGGTGTGGCTGGCCTATCTGGCCCATTGGCGTGAGACGCCCGACGCGTCACTTAAGCTGGTTACATTCTGCACGGCGCCGGCGGTTCGGCGTGCGCCCGCCAACTTCATCAGCGAGGCCATCGGGACTTTTGTGCTGCTGTTCGGCGTGCTCGCACTGGGATCCTACAAACCGGCCAACGACTCCGGCCTCACTCCGCTGCTGGTAGGCTGGCTGGTGTGGTCCATCGGACTCTCACTTGGAGGCCCCACGGGATATGCCATCAACCCAGCGCGCGACTTGGGGCCGCGCCTGGCTCACGCATTGCTGCCGATTCCCGGCAAGGGGGGCTCAGACTGGGAATACGCCTGGGTTCCGGTGTTAGGTCCGCTCGCGGGGGGGGCAATCGGCGCTTTGACCTACGTGTGGATCTTCAAGTCATAACCGAAGATCATTGCAGTCCGTAGCGGCGGTCTCTGACTGCTCCCTGGAGCTTGTTGGAGAGCACGGGCGGCGTTTGTTGTCCTCGCCATTCTGGCCCTATGATGTTTACGGGAATCTCGGTTACCGCAAACTTCCCGAGGGCACCGGCTACGTTTTTGGATGGCGGCCACGGCGGCTTTTCGGAAGGAGCGGCCGCCCGCCGCCGATTGGTCGAGGCGGCTTGTCTCTCCCGAGCTTAGGCTTGCGGTTGGTGCCGACCTTGAGGAACAATCCACCTGACGTGCCGTGCTACGAGAAGGCGAAAGAGAGGCTGACGTTTAAAATCGCCCTCGCTGCCCTCGTTATCTCAATTGTGGCGTGCTTGGCTTCGGTCGTCAGATTGTTCATCTAGGGTTCCTCAGCATCAGTTTTCTAATCTCCAACATGCTCTTAGGCTAGGTTGCTGGTGGTTTGCTAGCCCTTGCAAACAGCGGCTGAAACCGAGCACACGGCAAGGTCAAGCAAAGCCATCTAACCAGGCGTCTGCTACAGTTTCCGCTACACCCCCTACCCCCCCAAGTTCCAAACCCGTTCTGGGGCTCGGGCCGACGCTGGGCCGCGCGCGGCGACAATGCCTGGTTCGGTTTTTTCAGGTCGCATGGCACCGGAAACCATGCTGCTGCTTGCCGGGCTCAAACGCTAGTATTTTGCCCGCCACCGCTTCCTCAGCGCGGCTAACGCAAGCACCAACGTCCCGGTCCCAGCCAGCAGGAGCACTGAAGGTTCAGGTGTTGCTGTGGTTGTTACGGCCGTAAAGGTTTCGCTGCCGAGACTAGTCAGTGTGAAACTCCCAAAGCTAGTTGTAACCGGATCCGGAAAGTTGACGCCTGGGCTTGTGAACGTCAACAACAACGGCCCGATTGCCGACTGCAGACTGTAACTCAAGAGCGACGCATTGTAGCCAAACGTGAAGAAAAAGTAACTGCTTGGACTGAGCTGTTCCGTAAACAACAAGGAAGAGGCGCTTGGATTAGGCGGATAGATATAGTTGTAAACCCCAAGGCCATTTAGCCAAGTCCCCGTCACCCCGTCAACACTAACAGTACCTCCGGTGGGACCAGACACCCATGGCGTGAAATAGAACGTACCGCCGGGCGGATTCGATCCCGAGGTCTGGATGAGGTTTGTCTCCGTCACGACGCTGAAGCTGTATGGCGCATTAGAGAACGGCACCGAGACGCCGTTGTCGACCAAAGTGCCCGACGCAGTCCCTTGCAACGTGAACGTGATGATGGCGTCTGCACTCGCGGATGGTGCCGTTACAGCAAGCAAAAAGACAGCAACAAGAACAAGAAGAAACGCGAAACGTTGTCGAAAAATACGCATGACCTTTTCCTCCTTATCGCGAATGGGTGATCTTGCATGGCGAACCTTCCTCCACGGGTTGCCGTCGTATGGCTGAATAATACCGGAACCGGAAAAATAAAGCTAGTATCGCGATGATCTTCTAATACATAGTTGTATAATAAAGTGTCGATAAACTCCAGTCATGCGGGTACGACCGGCTTGGAGCAAGGTAGCGCGGGCCCCCGCTGTTGGGTCCGTGGTATTTGCGCGTGGCGTCAGCGAAAGCCGCAGACGCAAAGGCGGGTCTGCGCTACTTGACTCGATTAACCCAGGCGCCGCGTAGCCCATTTACAGACAATCTGCCGACTTATAGCTAGGCTAGATTAAGACGGCTAAGTACCAAGCCTAGATGACTTGACAATGGCCCACAACGATGTTAAGCTCCGGCGCATCTGGTTGGCGAGGTGTGCGCCATGCTCCTCATCGTCGAATTCTTACCCACGCCCGAAACAAGGCAGTGCCTACCACTCAGGGTATGTCAGGGCACGACCGAAACTGAGGTCAGATTTCAGAATGGCAAATTTCAGATCAAAGGATTAGGAAAACCTAAGACTGGGGCAGCAAAATCTCAAAAGCCAACGTCACGAACGAAGCCAAGAAGTTGTTGAAAACAAAGGAAAATGTTTTTCCCACGGCGATCAAAGCCAAGAGGTATTTGAAAACAAAGAACTTATTTTTGTAAAGCCAATAGGTTATTGATAACAGGTGACTTATTCTTAAACGGACAAGCGAAAATATCATGTTAACTCAAGAGCTACCAGCGGACGTGCGCTCCGCGGGTTCTGGCGAGCATCCCTTGTGCACCCGGCCTTCGCTTCGGCAGGAGTCTGTAGAACAGGTTTCGACCCATGGAGTCACGCCGCTTATTCGAGCTAGTGCTTAGAGGCCGCAAAATCACGCTCGGTCGGCGAACGCTCGTGATGGGCGTGCTCAATGTGACGCCGGACTCGTTTTCGGACGGGGGGCTTTATCTCGACCCTCGTGCCGCCATTGCGCGCGGGCTCGAGATGGCGCGGCAAGGCGCGGACTGGGTTGATGTGGGGGGCGAGTCCACGCGTCCAGGAGCGAAGCCGGTCTCGGCTGAAGAAGAACTGCGGCGCGTACTTCCCGTCATCCGCGGACTCCATCGCCGAGCGCCTTCGCTGCCCATCTCGATTGATACCACTAAGGCCGAGGTGGCAGAGCGCGCCGTCGAAGCCGGCGCCAGCATCATCAACGACGTGAGCGGCCTTCGCTTCGATTCTGCGCTCGCCGATGTTGCGCGCCGGCACGGCGCGCCGCTTGTGCTCATGCACCTGCGGGGCAGGCCCGAAACCATGCAGCAGCCTCCGTTTGCGCAATCCATCGGGCGCTCGCTGGGACGCGGCCTCGCTTGGTCCATTCGTCAGGCACGGGCGCACGGAGTTTCGCGATCACAGCTTGTGATTGATCCCGGCCTCGGGTTCGGTAAGACGCGGCGGCAAAACTTCGAGATCATGGCCGGCTTGGGCCGACTTCGGCGCTTCAACCTGCCCCTGATGGTGGGCAGCTCGCGCAAATCCTTTGTGCAGGCGGTGGCTGCGGGCGAGGGCCTCGACCCGCACCGGATAGCGCAGACCTCGCGCTTTCCGAGGTCTGCGGCTTTTCACGTATCCACGCCAACCGCGCGGCGCGGGACTGGGCGCAGGTTAGCCACCGCACCTCTAACCGGCCCCTGGAAACTATTCGCCACCGGCGGGAACGCAACGATGGCGGTTCCGCTGGCTCTGCAAGTCGCCGATGCCGTGATGATTGTTGCCGCTATTCTTGGTGGCGCACACATCGTACGTGTGCACGACGTGGCCGCGGTCTTGCCAGCGGTGCGCATCGCAGATGCGATTCTCGAGGCCGGTTCTGGACGTGAACGACGTGAACGTGGCATCGATCGCGTGGCGAGGCGGTCCTGATGACGGGGAGCGGGCGCCCTTTCAAAACCGTCGATGGCAGGGTTTATGGTACGTTCTGACCATGACTGAATTCATTAACCGCTACCTCCGCTATTTGCAGTACGAGCGTAACGCGTCACCGCATACGATTCGCAATTATATGAGCGACCTCCATCAGTTTCATGATTTTCTGAGGCGGTCCGCTCCGTCCTCAGACACGACTGCTCGTGCGACGCCTGCCGCGCCCCTCGAAAGTAGCCCATCCTCAGAGGGCCAGCACGATGCTCGTGCAGTGGATGTCTCCGCGATTGATGCCCTCCAGATTCGAGCGTATCTCGCCTCGTTATTTCAGCACCAGAAGCAGAAGACCTCGATCGCTCGCAAACTTTCGTCCATCCGGGCTTTCTTCAAATTTCTGGTGCGCGACGGCCTGCTTGAAGCGAGTCCCTGCGTGGGGCTTGCCAGTCCGAAGCTTCCCAAAAAGGTGCCACGGATCATGACCGAAGAGCAGACGAACAACCTGCTCAACCGGCTCGCCGAGGTAGCGCCGCAGGGCGAGCCGATAATGAAGCGCGACAGGGCCATTCTTGAGCTGTTGTACGCGTCAGGGCTGCGGGTGAGCGAGCTTGCGGGGCTTGACGTTCGCAGCGTGAACTTTGGTGACAAGCTGGTGCTGGT
>JASHYZ010000218.1 GCA_030042795.1 Terriglobia bacterium
AAGGACTGACCGCCGCCGCGAAGACTCAGGCAGAGCCAGTTGCCTCCGCGATTCAGCAGGCTGTTGCGAGCGCCACCGTCCTCACAAACCATGCCAGTTCACCAGCATTGAGCTATCGAGCCAGTGCGAACGATTCTCAAACCCTGACAGCAAGCCAAGATCAGGGGTCGGAGACGACATCAGCAACCCAGGGCTCCGCAGGCTGGACGGACGACTCAACCGGAGATTCAGCCGAGGACGACGCGTCCGCACAGGCCAGCAGCGCCACCCAAGATTCGAACGGTTCGAAGTCAAGCGGCAATCCAGTGGAGTTCCTGCCAAGTTCCGCCTTCAACAGTGATGCCGTAAGCGGCGTGGGGCCGGCAGCCGTTCACGCGGTTGCGGCGGGCACGCTCCAGTCAAACACCGGGCTTGACAACGCATCGCTTAAAACGCCAGAAGCCGCCGCGCAAAATTTCAATTCCGCGGCTCAAGAAAAGGCCTTTGCGGCCTGGCAAAGCGTCTCGGCGCAGATCGGGCGCGTGGTGAACACGGCTACACTCAATACTCTGCAGAACGGGACCGAGATGCGCGTGCAGCTTCGCACCGATGCCTTCGGCTCCATGGACATTCGCGCCACCCTGGAAGGTGGAAAAGTAGGGGCAGCCATCGGCGTAGAGAGCGCTGAGGCCCACAACGCCCTGCTCAGCCAACTCCCGGCGCTTCAGCAGTCGCTCAACGAGCGCCAAGTGCAGCTTGACCAGATCTCGGTGGTGAGTAGCTACGGGCAGAGCGGGACGGATTTTGGAACGGGTTCAGGGAAGCAGAACGGCGATCCTGCGCCTTCCCGGGCGAATCGCCAGCAACTCTCGGGATCCGAGCAAGGGCAGGAAACGGTCTCCGCCCCGGTCACTGAAGCCTGGCAACCGGCAACGTCCCGGGGACGGCTGAGCGTGCAAGCGTAAATCTAGCGCGGCCTTTGGCCGCAACCAAAAGAAAAGCTCACCACAGAGATCACTGAGACCACAGAGGTTTTCTCCGTGTTCTCTGTGCCCTCTGTGGTGCGCTTTTCTTGCGTGCCGAGAAGTCGATTTCTGAGCCGAAGCCGTCTTGCAAAATCTTCGTGGCGCGAGAAGTGGACGCTGGCACCCCTCGGACTTTAACCCATCGATGCTCGATACGAACCCAGCAATTGATCCTGTGTTGCCCACTACGCCGGGCAAGGGTTGCCCACTTTGCCTAGCTATATCGAAAAGCGGCGGTTCTGTTGCTTATCACCAAGTCCAATATAAATAGCTGATTTGTAGATAGTTATAATAGGTTTAGGAGTTTCATTTCGGGTTCTCTGGAGTTTGGCCAAGAGTGTGCTTTTTCTCTGGCTTGGAACGAACGAATGGCTTCGCCATCGATCCAATTCGTAACCGGCTTGAGCGCAGTGAACACGCAAGCCTAAAGCAGCAAGGAGAGGATTCAAATGAACATTCAAGGCGTACACTCAAACATCATCCCGATGACTGCCACCGCGAGCGGTTCAACAAACTCCACAGGCTCGACAAGTTCCAGCAGTTCGACGAACTCCAGCAGCTCTGGCGCGGCTTCGAGCAACAGTCAGATCAGCGAAAGCTCGTTCCTACAACTGATCGCCACCGAGCTCCAGGCGCAGGACCCCACGAATCCGCTCGACCCCGCACAGTTCATGGGTCAGCTCGTGCAGTTTAACACTCTGGATCAGGTTACCGGCATCTACAACCTGCTGTCACAAGAAGCCAACGCGTCGACCTCAACGAACGGGTCCAGTTCGACGGCGGCCTCATCGACAAGCTCGTCAACCAACTCAACATCTGCTGCGCCGGCCGTATAGGGCCTGTGGGAAATCTTTTAAGGAGAAATCAAAATGGGTTCATTTTCAGTTTCACTCTCTGGGCTCCTGGCAAGCCAAGAAGACCTTGGGATTATCTCGAACAACCTGGCGAACCTGAACACCACAGGCTTCAAAGGAAGCGACGCGAATTTCAGCAACTTGATCTACCAGCAGTTGGGTAGTTCCGGCGCCGGAGATCCCATCCAGACCGGTCTGGGCACGCAGATTGGGTCGACCTCGATCAACTTTACCGAAGGCAGCATCGAGAATACGGGTGTCGATACGAACGTGGCCATCCAGGGCAACGGCTTCTTTCAAGTGCAGAACAACGGCGTCACGCAATACACCCACGATGGAGACTTTTCCATCAATTCCAGCGGCAACCTGACAACTTCCGATGGCGCGGAGGTGATGGGATACGCGGCCACCGATGGCGTGGTGAACACCAGTGGCTCGCTGGTTCCGCTGCAGATCAATATGGGCCAGACAACACCTCCCCAAGCCACGGCCAATGTTGGCCTTGACCTGAATCTCGACTCGAGCGCCGGCGTGGCCGCCAGTGAGCAGACCGGCACCGGAATTGCCTCAGGCACCACGCTTACCACGGGCAGCGTCCTCAGCTTCACGGACGCGGCTAACCCTGCCAACACCTTCACCTACACAACGGCAGCGGGCGACACACTTCAGACCGTCGTGAATCAGATCAACGCGAGCGGTAACTTTACCGCCAGCCTCTCCGGAAACTCTTTGGTGATTACGGCGAGCAGCGGCACGCCCGTCAGCTTTACGCAAAACACGCTGACCGACGCTGGAGGCGATACTGAATCCTTTGCGGCATCAGGCCAAGGCAGCTTCAGCACTCCTGTTACGGTGTACGATTCGCTCGGCAACAGTCAAGTGGTCACCTTCAACTTCAGCAAGACGGCATCGAACACGTGGAATTATCAGATCACAATCCCGGGCAGCGATGTCACGCCGGCTTCGAGCTCGCCGGTGGTTCTGGGTAGTGGAACTCTCACGTTCAACGCCGATGGAACCCTGTCCTCACCCAGCAGCAACATCACCGGAATCACCTTGCCTTCGGGTGACACCATGGCCGACGGCGCTAAGAACCTCAATTTTAGCTGGAACCTGTTCAATTCCTCGAACACACCCATGGTGACTCAGACTGCGGAATCTTCCGCGGTCTCGGGTACCACGCAGGATGGCTATGCGGCGGGCACCTTGCAAAGCTTCACCATTGAGCAGAACGGCGACATTCAGGGATCGTTCAGCAACGGACAGACGAGCAGCTTGGGCCAGATCGCTCTGGCCAGCTTCCCCAACGAAGAAGGTTTGCTCCAGACAGGGAGCGGAAGCTACGTGGCAACGTTAGCTTCCGGACTTCCCAGCGTGGGCACGCCTGGAACCGGCGGGCTTGGCACTCTTCAGGGCGGTGCGCTGGAAGGTTCAAACGTGGATATCTCAACCGAGTTCTCCAATTTGATCCTCGCGCAGAACAGCTACGAAGCCAACGCGCGCGCCTTCAACGTGGAAAGCGGTATCTTCCAGAACAGCACGCTTGATCTCGGTATCGGCCAATAATCTGCCGGTGAGCTGCCAGTAGGCTGATAGTTTGAAGTTCTCAACCCGACTTAACCCTCAACCCCCTCCACCTTTCCCCGGGCCTCCTCGGGGAAAGGTGGAACCCTTCCTAAGCAAGACTTAATAAAACTCCGCCGGAGCAATGTTCTCACTTCGCACGCCGCCTCAAAAAGACGGAACTGGGCTTCCTTCAAGATTCACAATCTACTGAAAACAATTATGTTGACCTACCTGTAAGTCACCCTTCTGTGATTTTGGTTCAAAAGTTGCTCTCGCCGGACTGTGGCCAACAAACCCCAGACCGCAAAAGCGAAGAAGAAGTCTAAGTCGTCACCGCTCCTGGTCTTCTTGCTGCTAGCCGCGGCCGGGGCAGGAGGGTACTGGTTTGTGTCGCGGCGGCATGCAGTTGAGGCCGCACCCAACGCACCCAAGACGACTTCCGTTACTTCCGTGATTCATCTCGATAGCTTCGTGGTGAATCTGGCCGACCGCAGTCAAAGCTCGTTTCTCAAAATCAGCATTGACCTTGGGGTGACTTCGGCGGAAGGGAAATCAGGGGATGCGAATACTGCGGTCCTTCCCAAGATTCGTGACACTATTCTTTCAGTGTTAACCACCTGGCAATCCAGTGGATTGCTGGCGTCAGACGGCAAAGCGAAACTGAAAGAACAGATTCTCGACGCTTTGCATCAACAGGTTCCAACAGTTCCTGTCAAAGAAGTCTATTTCACCGAATTTCTGGTGCAACGGTAAACATGGAAGACACCAAGCCCACGCCCGAAACTGCTCTGCATTTGGTACAAACCCCGGCCTCACCCCGCTGGGCGGTTGCCACGCTGTTGCCCTGCACGTTGAGTGTGGACGTTGGGGCTCCCGGATTCACAATCGGGGATCTGCTCGACCTCGAAGTAGGGTCCATCATCAATACGCGTCACGCCAGCGGCAACCCGGTACCCGTGTGGGTCAACGAAGTGAGAATTGGATGGGCCGAATTTGACGTCCTTGGCAAGCACGTCGCCGTAAGAATTACCGAGGTTTGCTGAAACCGCAGCATGAAGCTTAACCCCAAAATCGTCGTCAAAGGGCCTACAACGGCGAAGCCGAAGTCGCTGCTGGAAGGCTTCCGGATGGCGTTGACCCACTTTCTGAGCTTCGGAGGCAAAATCTCCGTGCAACGCCGGAAGAATGATCTTCGTCTCTGCGAAACCCTCTCGCTGGGCGACAAGCGGTTTCTGGCGGTGGTATTGGTTGACCAGCAGAAGTTCCTCGTTGGCGGGGCGGGAAACTCGGTTGCGCTCCTGGCCAAACTCTCTTCCCCGGCGTCCTCGAGACGGGATGAGGTGCACCCCCTGTGAAGTCCTGGGCGAAGCAAGCGGCCAAACAGTGCGCGGGATTTCTGCGGGGAAGAAAATGGAGCCGGCTGGCCCTGCTTCTCTGCGTTTGGGCCGGCGCAAGCGGACATGCCTTGGCAGGACCGCCTCCGGGGCTTGCGAGTGGAGGAGGGTTTCCACTGCCCGGCGCCGCCGGCGGCAACACTCAGGTCACCTGGATTATTCTGGTCCTGCTGACCGCGCTGACCCTGATTCCGGCGCTGTTGGTTGCCATTACGCCGTTTTCCCGGATACTCATTGTCTTCCACTTTCTGCGCCAGGCGCTCGGCACCCAGACCGTACCCACCAACCAGACCGTGGTGGGCCTCTCGCTGTTCCTCACCTACTTCATCATGCAGCCTGTTGGGGTGCAGGTGTACGACACCGCGATCGTGCCCTTACAAAAGGGCTCGATCACTGCCGTCGAGGCCGTGGAATTAAGCTCCAAGCCCCTGCGAACTTTCATGTTGAAGTTCACTCGGGAGCAGGATTTAGCCCTGTTTGTCGAGCTTACGAAGTCACCCAGGCCGAAAAACCCTGACGATCTGCCCATGCGGGTGGTGATTCCCGCCTACATGATCTCAGAGCTCAAGGCGGGCTTTCAGATCGGCATGGTGCTCTTTCTGCCCTTTCTGGTTATAGACCTGGCAGTCGCTTCGATTACCACCTCGGTGGGCATGATGCAACTGCCGCCAGTGATTATTTCGACGCCGTTGAAGATTGTTCTTTTCGTGGTTGTGGACGGTTGGCACTTAGTGGTGGGTTCGTTGATGAAAAGCTTCTATTAAAAGCAGTGGTCAGTGATTAGTGATTAGTGATGGTTAGTGATTGCTTCTAACCACCAGTGTTCTGTAACGGAGGTTCACGTCATATTTCAGCTCCGAAGGAGCGCTATAACTTAGCCCATGGCTCACGCCGTGGGTAGTATATTTCGCCCTTCCGGGGCTTTCAAAGGAACGGCCTGAGTCTGGTAATTAATCATCAACCAACTTCCGTTACGGGACACTAACCCCTGAGGTTCTTATGCCTGCAGATCACATTATTACTCTGGCGCGTATAACCCTTGAAAATACGCTGTGGTTGGCCGCGCCCGTGCTCATCGTCACGCTGATTGTGGGCCTCACCATGAGTATTCTTCAGACCATGACCTCCATCCAGGAAACGTCGATCAGCACGGTTCCACGCCTGCTCTCCGTTGGGGCTACGGCTTTCATTCTGATGCCGTGGTTCCTCAAGAAACTGTCGTACTTTGCAGTGCAGTTGTTGTCTGATTTCCACCCTTACCTCCGTTAGCAGTGAAAGAGGGAGCAGGAGCAACTTCCCAGCGCGGGACGCTTGGCATACAACGTCTTGCGTAGTACGCTATAAGTGTGATCCGGACCTTTCGCTGCGAGGAGACGGAGCAGCTTTTTGAGTATCATCACACCCGCCGCTTCCGAGCATTTGAGCGGGTAGCGTTGCGGAAACTTCTTCAAATTCATGCGGCCACCGAGTTGCACGTCCTGGCTTCGCCGCCTGGAAATCATCTGGAAGCATTGCGAGGGGACCGGAAAGGCCAGCATTCCATCCGGATCAACGAACAGTGGCGGGTCTGCTTTGTGTGGAGAGGAGGTCACGCCTACGACGTGGAAATTGTCGACTATCACTAGGAGCTTCAAGCATGGGCAAGCCATCCAATTTGATCCCTCCCGTTCATCCCGGCGAAATCCTCCGCGAGGATTTCATGAAGCCGATGGGCCTCACCGTCAACCGGCTGGCGCTGGACCTTCACGTACCTGCGACCCGGATTGGAGAAATCGTCCACGAACGCCGGCGTATTACTGCCGATACCGCCTTGCGCTTGGCGCGCTACTTCAGAACCGATGCCGAATTCTGGCTCAACCTCCAAAATTTCTTCGATCTGGAAGTCGAAAGACGCTCGGGGGTAACCGTGGAGATCGACAGGGATGTGCATCCAGCGGCTGCGCCTGCTTTGTGACCTGGTGAGGAAGAACGTGTCAGGGCAAGGGCGGGGGTAGACCGGCATGCGGGGGCGCCAGCAGATAGCCATAGGTAAAGTCGAAGTCGGCCTTCGTGGCGTACTCCACCTTCTGGTCCTCGCGCCATTTACGGTTAAAGAAGAGGTAGGTTTGCTCGCAGATCAGCGGCCACTCCACTCTTGGATCGGCGTAAGCCGTGGCGCCGGCCCAGTAGTTAGTGAGAATCGTGGCTTTGCCGCTGTCAGCCAGGATGCGGTAGATTTCTTCCATGAAGGCGGAACGCTTGGCGGCGGGCACGTAAGGGAAGACGTCCGTGCACTTGAATTCGCCTACGGACTTGTCAGCCCACGGCCACGGGAACTTGAGGAGCTTGGCGCGATCGGCAAAACCCAACTCTAGCGTCAGCAGTTCCTTCTCTTTCGCCCTCCGCTTGCTCACTCGCCTCCCTCGGCACAGCTTTGGAGCGCAGCTTTGGAGTGCGGCAGCTTGCTGCCGCTTTGAACCCGCGCGCTTGCTCGCGGCGCGAGGCTCAGCGGACCGCCAGACCGTAATGCGCATAGAAACGTGAATTTTGTTCTCATTGCGTTCTGCGCTCGTAGGGCTGGGGCAAGACCCGGCCGTACGTTGGGATATCAAAGGCGAGCCCTTGGCGAGCCACCCAGCCAGCCAGCTGGCTTGACGAAAGCGGCAGCGAGCTGCCGCACTCC
>JASHYZ010000219.1 GCA_030042795.1 Terriglobia bacterium
CCCGCTGGAGCAAGGAATTCCGGATGTGAATGAGCCAAGTACGGGCTACATCTGGGGTGACGTGGCTCGCGCGCACCTCACCCATCGTAACTACGGCGAGTTCGTGGCCAGTGAGTGGTGCAATGACTTCAACCAGTCGCAGTCGCCCCTTAGCGGTACGCCTCGGCCACAGGGCGAGCGCTGTACCAAGGCCTTTATCCACCCCGGCGAACCCTTACCTGACTATCTCGGCCAGCCGCATGGCTCCGCCAGTCCTTGGCCCTGGCCGGTGCCCATTATCGCGCGCGACGTGCCCACCAAGCCCGAACTGGTGGGCCACTTTGACCCGCGCGCCGCCGACTTCAATCTGTCTTATCCCGACCAGTTTCGCGCCGACGAATTCCTGAATGAGTTTGCGGGATTCGTCAAAGCGCGCGAAGAGGGAAGGACGTCGGCCGAAATGCCGCAGTTCATTATCCTGCGCCTACCCAACAATCACACGATGGGAACGCGTCCTGGAGGGCCCACTCCGGAAGCCTCCGTGACGGACAATGACCTAGCCGTGGGACGCGTGGTTGATGCCGTCTCGCACAGCCCCTACTGGGGTGACACGGCGTTGTTCATCCTGGAGGATGACGCTCAGGACGGCTCTGACCACGTGGACGCGCACCGCAGTCCAGCGCTTGTCATCAGCAAGTACGCGCCCGGCTCGGCGGAGCATCCGTTTGTGGATCACCACTTCTACACCACCGTAAACATGATGCGTACCATGGAAGAACTCCTAGGCCTTCCGCCCATGAACAATAATGACGCCTGGGCCGAGCCGATGACGGAACTCTTCAACGGGCCGCCAAGCCAGCCCCCTTTCCACGCCGACGATCGCAACCTGAAAAACGGCCTGATCTACAAGATGAATGCGTATAATGCTCCGGGCGCCCGCGCATCTGCGCGGCTCGATTTCTCCCACGCCGACGCGGCCGATGCGGCCACGTTGAACGGCATTCTGTGGCGGGAACGCAAGGGAGACGTTCCCATGCCGTCGCCGAAACATAGTGTGTTCCCGGCGAGCGCAGACGGAGACTAGCGTGGGACGGACACTAAGCGAGTGTGTTGGCAGGCAATAATCACCGCCTTGTACGGCGGTTTACTTCCAGTTGTAATAACGAGCATTATACTGACCTTCTACCAATTTCTGTAATTGACCATTACTGTTTATCATAGCCTCAGGCATGTCTCAGCAGGTGCTTCCCGATTAACTCGCTTGTTTTCATAGAATAATTACTTCTATATATTGGCACTATAGCTGCTGGGCAGTGCTGGACCGTTTTGTCGGCATGGTGCTCGCCGCCACGGCGCATTGAACTGAGGGGGGACCTCTAGTTCGCAGACCGCCCTCAAGTCCATAGTTTAGTCCATAGTTTTATAGACTCGGAGTGAGGGGATCAAATGGAAAAGTTCAAAAAGCCTGTGTTCGTGCTTGTGGTGCTGTTTGCCAGTATAGCGCTTTTGTCTTCATTTGGTTGGGGGCAGACGGTATATGGATCCATTGCAGGAACTGTGTCGGACGCGAGCGGCGGGGCCGTCCCTGACGTGACGGTCACCCTGACCAACTCCGGTACCGGCGAAGCGCGCACGATGCAGTCTGATGCAGCCGGTGCCTACACGTTCGTCAACATTCTGCCGGGAAACTATAGGATCGACGCGGAAAAGGCGGGTTTCAAGCACTTCAAGCGCGAGCCCATCGTCGTGGAGGTGGGAAGCGGATTCAGGGTTGACATTACACTGCAGGTCGGGGCGGTCAACCAGACCGTCGAGGTCACTGCGCAGACGCCGCTACTGCAAGCTCAGACTTCCGACTTGGGGCAAGTGGTGCAATCCCGTACCGTTACCGAAATGCCCTTGAATGGACGCAACGTTCTTGCCCTCGTGCAGCTCTCACCAGGCGTTCAGCCGCAAGGTCCGCCATCCGGGGGCAACTCTTCGATGAGCAACCCCGTCGGCGCTAACCCCTTTGCGTCGGGCGACTTCCAAATCGGTGGGAGCCAGGCCGGTCAAAACGCGATATTTGTGGATGGCGTCCCAACCAATGGCTCCTACTTGAACGTCATCACTATGATACCGACGCAGGATGCCATTCAGGAATTCAAAGTGCAGACTAACGCCATGGGACCCGATTTTGGTCGCTTTGCCGGCGGTATCGTCAACATGACCACCAAGTCGGGCACTAACTCCTGGCACGGTGGCGCCTACGAATTTCTCCGCAACAAGGTTCTTGACGCCAATAACTTTTTCCTGAACGCGGCAGGAGGAAAGGGCGTAGACGCTGTGGGTCCCTGGACCCAGAACCAGTTTGGCGCTAACGTGGGCGGGAAAGTTATCAGGGACAAGTTGTTCTTCTTCTCGAGCTACGAGGGCTACCGTGTGCGATCATCCGCAGCCTTCACCTCGACCGTCCCCACGGCTGCGATGTTGTCGGGTGATTTTACCGCTTTGCCTGCCATTTATGACCCAACCACTAGCGCCACCACCGGCTCTGGATCCTGTACTGCCCTCGCCACCACGACGACGCCTTGCCGAACACAAGTAGGCCTCGAGCCCGGCGGCAGCGGCACCCCAAATGTCATTGCCGCGAGCCAAATTAGTACGGCATCTAAAGTCCTTGCGGGTTACTTTCCATCACCGAACAACAGCAACACGGTAAACAACTTTGTAACCTCTTATGGCACGGGGGGCGACACCGACCAGATCAACGAGAAGGTCGATTACGATAAAAGTGATAAGCAGAGGATGTTTGCTCGATTCACGTATTATAGGTTGCTGAACCTCCGGACAGCCCCTTTCACGATATCTGCACTGACCGTTGCACGGAAAACGTCCATACCAAACAAATCGCTTTGGGCGACACATATACATTGTCACCCACCACGATCCTGGATTTGCACCTTGGCTACACCCGTTACGATTACGTGCGCACTCCGCTCACCGCCGGATTCTCAATGGCCTCGCTGGGGGGGGCATGGGGCAGCTATCAGTTCAACTCCACTCCCTTGCCGGTGGCTTGCGTATCGCAGAACACGGGTGATGAGTTTTATGGCGGTGGTTTTTGTTCCGATGGAACAGGGAGCGAGATTGGCGCCGGTGACGACACTTGGAGCTTCACCCCCAGCCTCACCATAATCAAGGGAGCCCATACCCTCAAGATGGGTTATGAATTCCGCCTTTTGCGAAACAACTACTACCAAACCAACCAACCCACCGGCTCGTACAATTTCGACCGTTACGCTACAGCAGCGAATCCGTTAGCTTCCAGTGTTACCACGGGGAACGGGTTTGCTTCCTTTCTCCTCGGGTACGGCTCCAATTCCAATAGCGGTGACGTCGTTACACCTTCACAAATGGCGAACCAGATTTTCTACAACGCCCTGTATATTGGCGACACATTCCAAGCCACTCATAAGTTGACTCTGAATTTGGGACTTCGCTACGACTTACAGGGGAATTGGACGGAGCGTTTCAATCGGATTCTCGATTGGGAGCCGAATGCGGCCAGTCCCTTGGCGGGTGTGACCAACCCAACGAATGGGGTGACGACCCCTAGCGGACTCAAGGGCGCCTTTGCTCTGGTGGATACTCCGGCAAATCCGAATCGGACCGAAGAGAATATGCCTTTGACCGAATTCAACCCTCGCATCGGCTTCGCCTATCGGTTAAACGACAAAACAGTCATCCGGAGCGGGTACGGGATCTTCTACCTGCCTGACGATGTCTCATGGAATAACGCTCCCCATAACCTGTTCATTAATACGTACACCACGCCATGGCTGACCACCGTGGCCAACCTAAATGTCGTTCCGCTCAACACCTTCAACGCGCCCTTCCCTACTGGCATCACTCAGCCACCGGGACGGAACCAGGCTTTCATCAACACGGATGCCAATGGGCCCAGTGCGCCGGTTTCCAACAATCCCCCTGCTTACTCGCAGGAGTGGAACTTCAACATTCAGCGCCAGCTTGCCGAAGGCACCCTGCTTGACGTCGCCTATGCCGGATCCAAGGGTACGCACTTGCCCATGCATAGCCAGGACGTCGACCAGTTGCCCGACGCGGATCTCCCGGGCGGATCGGCGGGCTATACCTCCGCTCAACTCTTGGCTCAGGTTGCCAATCCGTTCTATGGGTTGGTTCAGGGAAATTTGACCGGTCCGACAGTAGCCGCGGCACAATTGTTGCTGCCTTATCCCCAGTACTCCGATGTCTCACTCGCCGAACCCAACGACCGCGATTCCATCTACCACTCCTTTCAACTGAAACTTGACAAACGCTTTTCCCATGGCGGGACTATAATGGCCAGTTACACGATTTCCAAGCTCATCAGCGATACGAACAATGAAATCAACTGGCTGGGAGACGCGGCACCGTCCTGGGGTGATATCGACGCTTATAACCTCCACAACGAGAGAAGCCTGGATGGGTTTGATGTTCCCCAACGCTTTGTCCTCGGCTATGTGTTGGATTTGCCCTTTGGCCAAGGCAAGAAGTACCTCAGCGGTCTGTCTCCCGTTGTCAACAAGCTCGTCGGAGGCTGGGGGATCGATGGTATAGCCACCTTCCAGAGCGGCTTCCCGCTGAACATCGGGGGAGGCAGCAATGCTCTTTGCAATCTTGGTATCCCTGAAGCCGGAGGCTGCCGGGTGACGCGAACTGGCCCTGACTCGTTAACCTCTGGAAGCACTACCGATCGGCTTGACGAATGGTTCAATACCTCGACGTTTACTAACACGACCACCCTCACTCGTGGCAACGATTCTCGCACTGAGCCTGACATACGCGAGGATGGGGAAAAGAACCTGGACTTTGCGGCCTTCAAGAACACAAGGTTCGGCCCTGATGACAAACTTGGTCTTGAGTTCCGCACGGAGTTTTTCAACTTCTTGAACCACCCGCAGTTCTCGGCACCTAACACGAGTTGCTGCACATCATACGCGAACGGCGGTACCTTTGGCGTGGTCAGTTTGCAGTACAACCTGCCACGCCTTATCCAGTTCAGTCTGAGGTTCACCTTCTAAAGTCCCCATGGGGGCTTAGAGTACTTTCGGGGCGCGCAACCCACCATCCTGCTGGTGAAGGCGAAGGCAGGGGTTGCGCGCCCTCCTTATTTCCGCTGGACGCCCTCCTGCGAGGAGCTTCGCTGAGTCCTTGGCGCCAGGCGCCACTCGTCGGGTCGTGCTGGGTTGTACTACT
>JASHYZ010000220.1 GCA_030042795.1 Terriglobia bacterium
AGTACGTTCTGCAAGGACGAGTCAGTTTGGTTAACTTGATTCTCCGCTTCAAGCGCGGTGACATTGTTCAGAAGGCTGATTGACATTACAATTCTCCTTTTTCGCTTCGTTCCGTCAAGCTAACTTTCACTTCGGCCTGAGAGCTTCGGCCCTTCGCCTTCTGCCCTCCATTTCCGACTCGCGGAACGCGCCTCAAAACAGCAATCTGCTCTCCAAATTCTGTTTCTAATGTTTTGTGTAACCCTCGGCTGGTTGGAAATTTGTCTTTAAGTCATTGTAACTGTGGACTTAAGTAAGCAGCAGGAGGTGAGATAGCGCGAGCTTGTATAGGAGCTTTTATTAGAATTCTGGAGGGATTATGAGAGCTTGTTCAGAGTTGAGGCAGGGTTGACGACGGTGAGGCTTTGTCCAGTGCGCTGTTGGAGTTCGGCCCACGCCTGACTGAGCTTGGGTGACTCGGGAAAGCGGGCGCAACCTTCGCGAAGAATCTCCGCTACACGCGGCCACTCCCCGAGTTGGGCCCGGATGCTGGCTGCGCGCAGGTAACCCTCGACGGTCGGCTCAACGGCGGTCAGGCGCCGTTCGGCGGTCTCCGCTGCGAGCTTGGTATTACCCATCCATATTGCGGCCGTGACGAGAATGTCATAGAGTTCGCCGAAGTTAGGTTCGCGCTCGATAGCCCGTTCCATGTGCCGGAGCCCGGCGGCGGTGCGGCCGAGCCGCGCTTCCGAAACTCCGAGCTTGCTCTCGATGATGGCTGCTCCCCCGCCGTAATCACGAGCCTTCTGATAGCACCGGCGCGCAGCGTGGAAGTCGCCTGCGTGATAGTAGGCATCTCCTTGAGTTTCAAACACTAACACACTCCGTCCCCCAAGTTGTTCGGCTCGTTTTAGCCTCTTTAATCCTTCTTGATACCGTTCCAGCCGCACCAGGGCAATTCCGGCAAAGGCCCAGGCACGGTGGGATTTCGGGGTCAACTCGATCACGCGCTCAAAACACCTAAGCGCGGCGGCGGGATCACGAAAGGTGTCGAGCTCCTCGATGCCAAGCTCAAAATGAGCTTGGGCGTCGTTCGGCTTCTCACGGACCTTTTCACGGCCTAACTCACGGTAAAACGTGCTCTTCCGCAATCGGGTTTGGGCGTCGACGGCTAATCCGAAGTGGTGGATCACGAAATCAGCTTCGCCAAGCTGACGGCCAGTCGCCAAGATTCGATGGCCGGTAGTCTCGTGGACGCGGCCCTCAAAGTAGATCTCCGGGTGGCGCCGGAACAGCCGTATGTTCTGATGCTCGACGTAAGCCGGATACCGGCGGGCCGCCTCCAGCCGGTTTGGGTTTGGTTTGGCCGGACTATCCCATAAGCGGTTGGTGAGAGTCAGGACGTAGTTCCAGATCGTCACCTTATAACCGGCTACCTCCTGACGAGCCAGGAGTGCAGGAATTGACTGCGAAGCCGATAGATCCAGTACCTCATCGGCGTCCATGAAAAGAATCCAGTCCGTGCGGTTCTCTTCAAGCACACGGTTGCGCGTTTTTGAAAAATCGTTCTCCCAAGGAATAGTGATCACCCGTGCGCCATAGCGGTGAGCAATCTCTACACTAGCGTCCGTCGAGCCCGTATCGCCGATGACAATCTCGTCCACCAACCCACGCGCGCTTTCCAGACAACGGGCCAAGTCCGCCTCGGCGTCTTTGACGATCATGGACAAGCCCAGTGTCGGACGATCGGGTGACCGGGTGTTCGAGTGATCGGGTGATGGAGAAGGCTGGCTCATCGAGCGATTTGCAGAACCTTGGTTTCTGACTCCCGGCTTCTGGCTGGCTTCTGACTTCCACCGCCCACCAATGCCTCAATCCGCTCCCGATACAGCTTGGTGATCGCAGACCACCGGAAGCTCGCGTGAACCTTTTCTGCGGCTGCTGCGCCACGCCGCGCTGCTTCCTCACGGTTCTCGTAAACGCGGCGCAGGGTACGAGCCAACTCGCCGGCGTCCGGTTCAAACCACGTAAAGTTACCTACCAGCTCGCCGAAAGGCGGGGGAGTATCCGGAACCCGGGTTTCCTGGGCTGGAATCAGATAAGCGGTAGATGTGGTACAGAAGTCTTGCGAAGGCCCGGCCGCAGTGGTAATCACGGGCTTGGCGCAAGCCATCGCTTCAAGCGCCGGCATGCAAAATCCTTCGGCGCGGTAGGGCAGCACAAAGACGTCGCACCCTCGGTAGAGGCTCGCCAGGGTAGCGTCATCCAACTCATCGGTCACGGCTTCGGCGTGGGGAACCGTGGGGTCAAAACAGAAGGCCGTCACCTTATCCACCAGACTGTTGTGCTGGTACGCAGCCTGCGCACCCAGGGCGGTGACCAGCAGGGTTACATCTTCGCCGGGCTCGAACGCTTCGCGGTAAGCGTCAAGCAGGAGGTCGATTCCCTTGCGGCGGATGGCTCCTCCCACGAACAGGAACACAAATCTGCGGGCCCCCTGAGGACGCGAGGTGGCGCCCTTAGGGGTGAACAGATTGGGATCGATGCCGTTTGGAATCACGTAGACACGCTCCGCCGGGACGCCGCAGCGCACGAAGATATCCCGGACGAACCGTGAGGGAACCCAAAGCTCATCCACGTTCTGATTGATCTGGTTGATCCAGACGCGAGGCACGGCGCCGTATTCCCAGGGCAGAATCACCGCCAGCCTTCCCCGCACCGGTCGGCTGAAATCAGGAGGCCACCGGTGACGAATGGTCAGGTCCAGCCGCTCGGGATGGCAGTTCATGCCTTGCCGGATGAGATCACCTCCCGGTACCGCCTGCGGCAAAATACATCCGTACGTTGAGGGCTCAAGCGCTCCTTCAATGCCGGGGTTCTGGACCAGACTCATTCCAATCTCACGATTGATACGAGCCAGACTCGAGTGCTCGAGGAAATGGCCCTCCAGAATGACTCCGGACTTGGGGACCTTTGGTCCCGCGCCGGGCTTAAAAGGCGCTGATCCCCGCTCCAGCCGCTGGCGCAACTCGGCACGCTTCTCCTCGGCTAAGGATAGCGTTTCTATCAAGCGCTCGGCCGCCGGGAAAGCGCGATGCAGCAGCAGATAGTCGAAGGTTCTGTCGAGAAGCCGAGGTTCACGCCGTACCAACCGGCAGAAATCAAATTGGCGGCGCTCGACGAGCTCTGGGGGCAAACGCAGCTTCAGAACTTCCTCGACCGCCGGCAGAAAAGGAGGGTTGGCGTTCAGGCCCGAGGATAAGCACTGAAAGGCCACGCGATCATTGCCCAAACGCAAGGCAAGCAGGGCGGTAAGCCAGTCGATTCGATAGGTGTTTTCGCCTCCACTTCCGATGAATCCCCGGCTGCCGAGGCGCGCTTGCTTCAGGTAGGGCATCACTTTTGAATACGTTTTCTCCAGGAAGCAGAGCACTGCCTTGATGTAGAAGAGCTCAGCGCAGGTGTAGTAAGCCTTTAGCCCTTGCTCCAGCAGTTCTCCGGCTTGGGCTAGCTCCCGATGGCGAATGAGCACCGCAACCAGGTTGCGCAGTGTGAGCGCGGCTAGTGCCGCCGGCAACTGAGCAGCGCTCTGCCACAACTCGTTGAGACCTTTCGCTCCGGCGCCCGGCTTGGCGAGTTCTTCAAACAAATTCAGCGACAGCTTGGCCCACGGCTCACCCGAGGCGCGGAGGACTGCTAGCGCTCGTTCCGATGCTGTGATTGCGCCTCGCACCCGAAGATCCTGGCTCCAGTAATCTTGCGTCCGCCCTTTCACCAACACGCGCGGCTGGATGGCAATCAAGTCCATCTCGTCCAGGTACAAATAGTGCACAGGAACCCACACCCTCCGGCCGGGCGTGCGAAAATTCTTTCGCAGCAGGGGCGCGCTGCCCTGAAAAAGCTGATCATTCTCGAACCAGATGAGAACCCCATCGGCGCCGCCGGGAATCTTGCTGTTCCTCAATGGATCCAGATTGCCCGTGATCACGGTGTCCGCCACGGCCCGCACTTCCGCCGGCAGACTGTCCGCGCTGGGAGCGTCGGTTGCCAGGATTACGGCAGGGCTGCGGCTATAACTTGCCTTCACCGCGCCGTCCTTGCAGTTCAAAACATGAAGGGGCATAAGGTTCCGAAATCCTTGGGCTCACTCGCCCCGCGCAATGCGCGTGGCCTCCGCCAGCACCTGCTGGCAGTGGCATTGGGAGAGCAACCCTGTCAAAACGGCACTTTCAGCACCTTTCGCGCTTCGCTTCGCCCGCTCCAGCAAAGGAATAGCCTCCTGATATCTCTCGAGCGAGGCTAGGACCACCCCGAGATTCGCCGCCGCTTGTTTGTTCCTGCCGTTCATCTCCAGGGCCCGCCGGAAACCGCACTCGGCTAACTGGGGCCGGCCGCAGGCCTTCTGCGCCGAGGCCCAGTCGTTCCACAGCTCGGAGCTCGGATGCTGTAGAAGAGCATCCCGGAACAGGGTGGTGGCCTGCTGCGCATCCCCGCGCTTAAAACAATCCAGACCCGCCCGGTGTAGCTTCCTGGCTGGTACCGGCGGAAGAGATCTGGGGCTGTGTTCAACGTCGCCGGAAAACTCGGCAAAGACGCCGCGAAAATAGCTGCCAACCGCCGCGGATTGCGGTTCCAATTGCTTCCTCGGAATGCGAAGCTGCGGCGCGAGGCTCCGCCTCAGGAATTCGCGTCCCGTCTCCTCATAGGCCAGGCATTCCCGGTCTGTGTCCGAGAGATCTGTATAGGCGGGCAGCCGGCAATCATCGAGCGAAATCTCGATGCCCAGGGCGCGGAGCTTCTGTCCCACGGCTTGGCGGCTCGATGGGCTCTCCGTGATTTCGTTCAAATCGATGATGCAGTCCGCATAGCGCGCCGCATAAACGGAAGTGAGAACGTAAAACTCGTAAAACAACGGATAAAGCTTCTCAAGGTTGCGGCTGGCGTAGTCGTGATAGAAGCCGTACTCAGCCTGCAGAGTCTCGCCGCGGAAAAAAGGCACGCCGTGCCTCTTGACCAGCTCGTGAAGGAGCGGGTGGTGCTGATTCTGCCCTGCGATCATCGCAATCACGGTCGGGAAGTAGCGGTCTTCAAAGGAAAGGAAGGACTTCCAGACGTCGAGGGGCCGCCGCAACAATAAAATATTGATGGGATTGAAATGCGCCGTCAGCCATCCGGCGCGGAGCAGCGAGCGGTTGAATTGCAGCACAGGAGTCTGCCCGTTTGCGAGGGCAAGCACCAGCAGTTCCCCAATGTATCCGCGAAGCGATTCTTCCTGTTCCGCTTCTCCCAGGCAATATTGCTGGTAAGGGAAGCTTTTCTCGAAACGGACGCCGCCCCCTGCGGCCAATTCCTGAAACTCGGCAAAATAGGCTGCCTTCAAATGAGGGTGCCTTTTCACCACCGTTGCCTCATCCGACCAGATCGCTTGCAGCTTATCCGCGGACATATCGACGAAAACTTCGTGCAAGGGTTCGTAGTAGGCCCGGTAGCCGGGGTTTTCACGAAACTTGGCCCAAATGTAGGTGCTGCCGGTACGCCACATGGCGTGAATGAAGACAGGGCGCACGCAGGATGGAGAGGTTTGCAAAAGTCGACCCTTGGCCAAGAGACTCTCTGAATTTATTTTTCTGTTGAGACTACTGTTGCATATCGCTACTATTAACACGACAATATACATCAATTTTGTTCATTCGCAAACCTGAGGGCGAGACGAGGCGGAGCTCAGTTCGAGGGTTTTAACTCGTTGTGAAAAATTCAGAAATTTGGGCCAGCTTCGACGAGGTCTATTGCCTGACGCTTGAGGGCGACATCGAACGCCAGCGCCATGCTTCCGCGGAGCTTTGCGCCGCCGGTTTGCGCGGATTCAAGTTCATCGATGGAATCAACGCCCAATCGCCACAGGTCGTTCGGGCTTATCGCAGCGGAAGCGTTCAGGCCTTTCCGCCCTGTTTTCGATGCGGTTTGGTCACATGCGGAAGCGCAGACTGCAACAACATCTTGATTGAGCCGCAGGTCGGCTGTTTTCTTAGCTTCATCAAAATCTTTCGAACGGCGGCTGCCTCGAATTCGAACACATTCCTGGTTGTAGAGGACGACCTCAAGTTTCACGATTATGCCCAGGACCTTGCTGCGGCTGCCTTTACGAAAGCCAGCCTCGAAGCGCTCGGTTTCTTTTCCTCTGCGCCCTGTTTAATCGGTCTTGGTCGAGGGATTTCGCCAGGTGAAAAAACCCGTTTCGAAGGAAAGTTTGAGTTCTTGCCGCGGCGTAAACAGCCGCAAAATCCGTGCTTTGCTTTCAATCGCGCCTTCGCTGAACTTGCCGCATCTCGCTTTCGCAAGATTTCTCATACGGTGGACGTCTACATTCATTTTCAGCTTTCCGACGAGGCCCGCCATTACAGCTTGGAACCACCGCTCTCTTACGAGTTATCGTCGTCTACAGGGACCCTTCCCTCAAGGATTCACCCCAAGCCAATCGCATCCGAGAACCCGTCAAATACCGCTGCGACGAGAGCGGCTGCCAAAGCCGCCGTCGAAGGGCATCTCAAACACGTCAGGTATATACCCCTGGCCGTGATCGGAAGTCCGCGAGGCGGAACGGGTTTCATGGCCCATGCTCTCAACCAGTTCGGTTGGAACATCGGTCACGAATCGCTCGGAGCGGACGGCATCAGCAGTTGGCTCTTCGCTGTGTCCGATGTCGACCTGCCTTTCGGCGAGGACCTCTATGCCCGCAACTCGCGCTTCGTTTACGCCGAAAAAATCATCGCGGTAGTGAGGACCTCCCCTCAGGCCGTGTTCTCACTACAGATGGAGAACTCCAAGAACATTCAATCCTACTGTTTTCGGCGGAGGTGGATAAAATCCTGCTTTGATGTTGATCTTGACACTTTCAAGACCGACTTCGAGCGCGCGCTCGGGGCCTATGTATTTTGGCACCGGATCGTGATCTTGCGTAGGCCTGTTGCTTGGGTGTGTTTGGAACGCGCGTCTGAGGATGTCCCGCGGCTTTTTGCCCAATTGCTTCAGAAGAGGCGGGAGCCTTCTCTTCCCGCGCTTAGTGAGGTACGGAATGCCCGAAAGCCATACCTGGGCCAAGTGTATGAGCCCATCCCGGGCGACTTCTCTTCACAGCTAAAATCATCCGACCCATTCCTGAGGGAGCAGTACGCTCTCCTCAAAGAGGAACTCTGCCCGGTGTTCTATGGCCACATTTAACATCAACAACCGGCTCCGGAAAATAGGCCGCAGGGATCGTCAGACCGCACGATGGAGCATGTGCCGAATCAGCAATCGCCCAAACAGTAGTGCCGGCGAAACGTCTCCATGACGAACGCAACCAGCTCGGGCCGGACATGGCGGTTGTCCTCATCCCGCGGGTCGGTAAAGAACTCGGTAACAATCTCGTAGGACGGAAAATAGTACAACCGCTCATCATGCTGGTAATCCCGCATGAGTTGATCGATCGCCACTCGAAGCGTGGCCTTCGAAACGGAGTTTGCCGTCAGGCAGGACACGGGCCGGAATGTCGCCATCAAGGGTATCGGCGAAAGCGTGAAAATGACGCTTGCATCAGCGTGGAGCCTGCGAATCAGTTTTAGGATGGCGGCCAGGTTGTCGTAATTCTCACCCGGTGTTGAGAGGCGGAAGCCGTGACGCCGCTCGTCGAACAGGTGGGCGGGGATTGCGCGCCAGAAGGCGTCTCCGCTCGTCTTGTCGTACCAGATCTCCGAAAGCCCGAGGGTGATGATGAACACCTTGGTTGCGCGCATGATCTCGTAAGTCTGGGCGCGAATGGCCGGATCGACCGCGGCGATTTCCTTGTGCGCCCCAAACCAGAGATTCTCCGGAAACTCACGCTCGTGAAGCGCCCACTCGAACTGCTGGCGGATGGAGAAGGTGTTCACCATGCCTTCGCCGAACCGGATGATGTGGGCATCGAGGTCAAGATTGCGTCCAAACACGTTGTAACCGGCAGCCAGAAGATGCTCGGAAATATGCGCGGCAAAGCAACTCCCGAACGCCGTGATCGGTACTGCCTTGTTGATGAAAGGCTTCCGTGGAAGCCACCCGGCAAGAATGTACTTATCAACTGCGTCCGGCTCTTGCAGCTCGGCTTTGCACGGGATGAAGTTGGTATGCTTGCCGCGATACCAGGAGCCGTTAAAAGTCGTCTGGTGAGCCCCCCGCTCGAAGTTGAGCACATTCAGGCCGCCATTGGATCGATCTTGAACATCAAGCCGGCCCGCCTGGGCGTCGTTGGCCTTGGCCGCTGAGGTCTGGTGCGCTGGTGGTGCCGCGGACGGCAAACACGCCGGCGGAGCCGCAGGGAATTTCAGGTTCTCGAGGCCCGTAACTTTAATGAGAGACGGCATTTTCAGATCTCCGACATGGAGTACCCGCATGCGGCCGGAGCGAGGATTGCGCAATCATCGCGTGCCCAAAGGGTGTCCAGCGACCTGAGCGGCGTCCCGGCAAAAAGTGGAACACCCGGCTCGTACGGACCGCAAGAGTTCCCTTGCAATCTCAGAACCACTTCATGAGCCGCCCATCAGTTCCGCGCGCCCCGTTTGTTGCCCGTTTTACCATGGCTTCGCCCATGTGAATCTCCTGGTCAGCCTTTCTTTCGCTTGGGGACTCTATCCTCGGCGTGGGGCGTTTCCCCGCCGCGACGATTCATAATTCTGTCGAATGCCTTGAAGTCTGCCCGGGCCCTGTGGTCTGCAAAATAGCGCGCGGTTTCAAGGGCGGAAACTTTTTCGGCCACTGCCGTGGCCACGAACTGATTGATACTCGTTTGATCCTCCCTGCTCAGCCTTTCCACCGCCTGCTTGAGCGAGCGTGGTAGCCGCAAAGGGTAGGTCTTTGTCTCGGTCATGGTTTGATCGTCTCCCAAGGCACAAAATCGTGCTACCTTGAACTCATGCAGATCACGGTAGAGTTGCCTGACGACATCATCCAGCACACGGATCCCGGCCGCGAGGCGCTCGAACGCCTCGCCGTTGAAGGCTACCGCACCGGGAAACTAACCCACCATCAAGCCAGCCAACTGCTTGGCCTGACGCGCTTTGAGTTCGATCGGTTCCTGGTCGAACGCAAAGTTTACAATCACGCGTACTCGATCGAAGATTTACAGCACGACCTTGCGGACCTTGAAAAGCTCCGAGCGCAGGAACAGCCACGTAAATGACGATCGTTGTGGCCGATGCAGCCCCGCTCCACTATCTCATACAAATCGGCTACGAAGACCTGCTGCCGCGGCTCTTCACAAAAGTATGGATTCCCGGTGCGGTGGCCGCAGAGTTGCGCCAGGAACACACCCCGTCTACTGTTTACCAGTGGGCCCAGCATCCTCCTTCGTGGATTGAAATCATAGAAATCACTGGCTCCCCTTCAGGGCACGAATTGGCGGGTCTGGACCGTGGAGAATGGGAAGCGATCGTGCTTGCCAGGAAGCTCAACGCCGATCTGCTACTTATGGACGAGCGGGCCGGTGTTCGTGCTGCCCGCGAGCAAGGGCTTACAGTAACCGGGACGTTAGGTGTTATGGTTGAAGCTGCCCAGGCCGGTCTCCTTTCGATTGACGAGGCGCTGGCCCGCCTGTCACAAACAAATTTTCGTAGAACGCCAGAATTGTTTGCCCAAACGCGTGAGTTGGTTCGTCGGCTCGGAGGGAGATAGTCGGTTTGTCGATCGATGCTAAGCCTTCCGCTCCTTATTATCCCAAGTGCCTTTGTCACGTCTGACTTTTGTCTACACCCTTTGCCTTAGAGACCGATCAACCTGAGCCGTCCCGCTGAAGCATTGCTTTCACGCCAGCAATCTGCGAAATTCCGCCACCCAGCGCTTCAGCACCACGTTCCAGTCCCAACGTTCCACAATTTCCTGCCGCCCGATCTCCGCCCGTCGCCGGGCCTCTTCGCGGTTTGAATAAACCGTCCGCATTAATTGCCGCAGATGCTCGACGCTCGGTTGGGCCCAGCGGTGGCCGGCGAAATATTCCACGTCCTGCCACGACGCCGGCACCAGGCCTTCGATATCGATCAGGTAGCTGTTGCCATCGTTGAGAAAATCGAGCTGGCTGCTCCAGCGGGTCGCAATCACCGGCAGACCGCAAGCCAGAGCCTCGATGTAGGGAAGCCCAAAGCCCTCGCCGCGGGTGGGAAGTACGAAGGCGTCCGCGCTCGCATAAAGCCGCGGCAGTTCGGCGCGCGGAACGAAGCCTTGCACCAGGATAATTGGCGGCGTCTTTTCCAGACTCAGGCTGGCTTCCTTTTCCACAAAGTAAGCCAGCAGGGCTGCGGGATCGGCCATCCGGTCCGTGTGCTGAGTGATTTTCAGAATGAGGCAAACGTCTTCGTTCGCCTTAAACTCCGCGAGATACGCCTTGAGCAGCAGGTCCATGCCCTTGCGGTCTTGAAGGTCAAACATCGACAGAAACTTGAAACCCCGCGCCTGCTGCCATTGAAACGGCTTATATCCGGGGTGAAACAAACTGGCGTCGACACCCAAAGGCACAACGCGCAGCCGATGCGGGTCCACTCCCGCTGCAGTGAAGGTCTCACGATTAAACTCAGATGGCACCCAAACCTCGTCCATGGCGTTGCACCAGCGCGCCCAGCCGTCCGGGAGGCGGTCCGTCTCGAACATGGTGTGACCCACGCGGCAGCGGCCGTAAGTATTCAAGTCCCACAGATACGCCATGGCGCCCTGATAGAAGACGCTGCGCGCCGGGTCAACTTTTGCCCGTTTGAGGTCATCGAGGGCGTTGCGAGCGGAAACCGGCAACAGGCGCCGGTAATCCTCCTTGTCACCCAAGGGCGCCAATTGAACAGGAATGCCGCTGCGCGCCAAGCCCAGCACTTCAACCCAGCCCGCTTCGGCGTAACCGGTACCGCCATAGACGAGAGCCTGGAACACTACACCCGCTGGCAGATCAGCGCTTACTTCCGATGCGAGCGCCTCAGTACCGTTGGAGCCGACGGGCAAGCTCGCGACCGGTCCCCGCGAAACGGTGTCAATGTCACTCATACCGGCAGCTACCTTTAGGGCGTAGGGGTACGGCTTTGCAGTACCCTCACTGGCTAGGCTGGGTAGGGCAAGCTCTACCCTACGTTGAACGGTTAAATCTTTTAGCAGCTCCGCTTCTAGGCATGCTACTATTAACGCCTTAGTATATCTCGATTTTGTTGATTATCAAGGCTGAGGAGCGTGCCAGGGAAGCCCCGCGATCTGTGGCTCAAAGAAGACGTTCAGCGACACGGCAACCGGGGGAACAACCGGCACGACCGCGTTTGCCACGGGTTCCTCATCGCAAACTTTCAGTGTGAACGAAACCGCAACTGTGGGCAGTGCAGAAACGTTGACCCTGCAGCAGTTCGTCGTAAGGGTTATCAAGTGAGGATCGCCTTGCGAAATGTTTGCGAGATGGCGAGTGCTGTAATTCCAGCAGCCAGCAGAATCGCAGTGGCGGACTCTGGGGTTGTGACAAAAAAGGTCGAGGTTCCGGAATCGAGGTGAGAGGAAGTGACATCGCCATCGGACCATACATATACAAAGCTATTGCCGTCGAAACTTTCTTCAGCTTCAACACTTGCGAATGAAGGGCTGGGCGATGAACCAGTAAGGACCAATTGGGAGCCGTTCAGATAGACGGCATTGCCGGAGCTGGTGGATGGGTAGCAATAGCCTGGAGAACCTAGGCAATTCGCATACTGGGCAAATCCTGATCCTTGGCCGGCTTGGAAAGTGAATTGGGAGCCGATGTCGGATGGTGAGTAGGAGCTTTCGAGTTGAGTCACGACAGATTGGTAAGGTCCTGACTGGCTCACGGTGGCCAGGTAGTCAAGCTCGACGTACTCAGAGCCAAGGGATGGGCTCTGGACTGGCGAAAGTGAGGTAAACGCGCCGCTGAGCGTAAACGAAGGGTCGGCGGGCGATCCGCCGGGCGTGAAGGTAACGGCAGCTAGACTGAGCGGGGCCTGGCCTTCAGCTTCCGAGTTTCCCGAGTAGAAGTTGAAGGTGATTTGGCCGATGGAGCAGGTTGACCCAAGCAGGGCTTGAACGGTCTCGGTGATGCAGGGTGAAACTTGGGAACCACTGGCAACGGCGGGAACGAGCAGAGCAAGAGCAAAGATCGTTTTTTTCACGATTCACCCCACCCGGCAATGGTAGGCGCCTGTGAGCCGCAGAGTCAACGGGTGTTACCTCTGTTGATGTTGGAGTTTGAACAGTTCGTTGAAAAACTCGTCCAGCCTGTCATTCCGAGGAGCCGGAGGCGACGAGGAATCTCGTATTTCCTTTAATTTCAGAGCGAGATTCCTCGCTCTGCTCGGAATGACAGGCTCCGGAAAACGTTTTTCAACGAACTGTTAAGTATGGTGAAAACCAAAGTCATTCTCGCGGCTCTCTCGCTCGCATTTTCGTCCTTGATGGCTGTGGCTTCATCGACCGGCGGCAGCGGCCCGTCGACTATGGCCTTCAAAAAAAAAAGAAATTTTTTGGGTCGACCCTGGAATGTTATTGAAAACAAAGGACCGAAAATGAGAAAAATGGGACTACCCTGGAATGTATATGAAAATAAACAACTTGAATTAAATACCCTGGAATATTATAGATAAATAAGATATTTAACTCCATTTTCACTCGTGCTCAATTACGGATCTGGTTGAAATGGCTGTAGTTAGTCGATAATTTGGGAATGTCTATGATAAGAAAGCACTTACGCCGGAGAACTCACCTGGGCAGGAAGTCTCCGTGCGCAGTCTAGGAGCGTTCCATGCTGGATTACTCGGGTAAAGGTAACGGTTCGGCGCTAGGCGCAGACGCGAGCGTTTCGGCGTCTGAGCTACAGGCGATTAAGGACAACATGTCAAAAACGGCCGCCGTTCTAGACCAGCTTTCCAAAGCCATTCTCGCCGTGCGCGACCAGGTAGCCAAGCTTGAGGCCGACTTCGCCGAAGTGCGTCCGCAGATTATCGCCTTCAAGGTGCACACGGAATCCTTCCCGCAAGCCCTGCGCGAAGCGCGTCGCTCCGACATTGCCGTGCACAAGGCCCTCGAGAGTTTTGAAGCCCGGCTGAACGCGCTGGAGGCAAAGGCGAACGGGCGCCAGGCGCAAAGCCCGACAAACGCGCAATAGAGGGGTCCAGAATGAAAGCCGAAGCCTTATACGTGGCCCATCCGCCCGGTGAATGGTATCCCGGTTACACCAAGGAAGACATGCAGATTCTGGATGCCTTTGCGCGAGAAGACCTCTCGCCGACGCCTGGCTATGTAACCGATTTCATGGGATGCAAAACCCGAACCTCGATTCTGTACGATGATGCGCGCAAGTATGACAACAAGGTGTGGGCGCCGCCCATTCCGGGATCAGTTGCGCTCGAGACTGCGGAGTGGATTGGTCTGCTCAAGGCGGTGCTGACCGCGAACGGATCTTTCACGGCGATGGAACTGGGCGCAGGCTGGGGACCGGTCCTCGTGGCTGCAGCCTACGCCGCGCGCACGCGCGGCATCCCGGCCATCTTTCTCTGTGGTGTTGAGCCTGACCCCGGACGGTTCGCCCTCATGCAGCAACACCTGCGCGACAACGGACTCGATCCGGCGGAGCATGCGTTAATCATGGCCGCCGTCGGCAGCCAGAACGGAAAGGCGCGTTGGCCACGCATCTGGGACCCCGCAAATGCGGGCGGCGCGCGGCCGGTGCGCCCGGGAAATCAGGCCGACAGCAACTATATGAGTCTGAGAGAAGACGCCATCGAGGTTGAGGTGGTCGCCTTTGCTGATCTCCTTCGGAAGCGGCGCATGTGGGATCTGGTCCACATCGACGTGCAGGGCTGGGAATTTGAGTTATGCCAAAGCGCGTACGCGGATCTCGAGCGGACGGTGAAATGGCTGGTGATTGGAACTCACTCCAGGAAGATCGACGGCGATCTCATCGCCCTTTTCCACGCCGGGCGCTGGGTGCTGGAGAATGAGAAACCGACCGTGTTCGCCTACGACGCGGCTGTGACCAGCCTCGAACACATGACCACCATCGACGGCACCCAGGTGTGGCGGAACCCCAAGCTGGATACTCCGGTGAATACTGGTGCCGTCTCTCCTAAAACGCCTTCACTACGGCGTTTCCGGCCTGCCGACTTCGGCCTTAACGGAGGATCATCCGCGGCTTTCCCACCGAACCAAGGAGGTCACATCGTGACTGTGTCAGAACCTCAGGTGACCAGCGCTGTCACAGACCTCGAAGCCCTGCGCAAGAAAGTCTTGGCACGGCCCTGGTTCCACCGTATCGATCTCGGCCACGGCATCGTCACCCCCGGTGTGGACGATAGCCCGATGAAGCTCAGCCACATCGGCATGCCCGAAAATCTGTCGGGCAAATCCGTGCTCGACATTGGCGCCTTCGATGGTTTCTTCTCTTTCGAAGCCGAGCGCCGTGGAGCGAGCCGCGTGCTGGCTACCGACTCCTTCGCTTGGAGCCAACAACCCGGTATGACGGACGCTGAGGGGTTCAAAATAGCTCGCGAAGCCCTGCATTCGCGCGTGGAGCGTAAAGTCATCGCGGTGGAGGACATTTCGCCTGAGACGGTCGGCATGTTTGACCTCGTGCTTTTCCTCGACGCCTTTCACCATTCTCCGGACCCGTTCCGTTGTCTGCGCGCGGCCGCGTCGGTCTGCCGCGAGATGATGATTCTGGAGACGTACGTCGACGGGCTGGACTACAACCGGCCCATCATGGTGTTCTGCCCGGGCAACACGCTCAACAACGACCCGGCGAGCTGGTGGAGACCCAACCTGCTTTGCGTAGAAGCGCTTATCAAAGAAGTAGGTTTTAAGGGGGGACACTTTTTGAAACCCTACAATCCAGCCAGAATCGTGGCTCACGCGTTCCGCCAATAGAAGCGCCGGTAAGTGAAAGAAGGAAGTCAGGAGTCAGATGGAACCAAAGCCAAATGGGCAAGGGGCAGAAAGCTCGTAGCTTTTAACTTTTGACTTACAACTGCCTTTCAATGAGTCAATCCTTCAATCACCCGATGACTCAATCATCCGATCCCCTCCGCGTTTCGGTGGTTATCAACACCTATAACCGGGCTGCCAGCCTCGATACCGCTTTGCACTCGCTGCGCCAGCTCAACTATCCCTGGTTTGAAGTGGTGGTGGTCAATGGGCCTTCGACGGACCACACCTCCGATGTGCTGAAGGCGCATCAAGCAAACATTCGGGTTGGGACCTGTTCAGACCGCAATCTTTCCATTTCTAGGAACGTCGGCATCGAAATGGCGCGCGGCGACCTGGTGGCTTTTATTGATGATGACGCCGTGCCCGACGAGAACTGGCTGAACGATGCCGTAGCCGCCTTCGATCGGGACGAAGTGGCCGCCGTGGGCGGCCTGGTGTATGACCACACCGGCTACAACCTGCAATATCGCTACAACCTCTGCAACCGGGTGGGCACTGCGTACTGGAATTTCCCGGCGCCGGGTGACCAGTTCTGCTATCCCGGCTGCCTGCAATTTCCTTACGTTCCGGGCGGCAATTCCTTCTTCCGGCGAAGCGCTCTGCTGCAAGTGGGCGCCTTTGACGAGGAGTACGACTACTACCTGGACGAGACCGATGTCTGTCTGCGCCTCATCGACGCCGGCTACCGCTTGAAGCAACTTTCCGCAGCCTACATCTATCACCGGTCGCTGCCTAGCCACATCCGCGAGTCCACGCGGGTGACGACGAACTGGCTCCCCATCATCAAGAACAAAGTTTATTTCGCACTCAAGAACCGGCCGGAAGAGACTTCCTTCCGCTTACTGCTGGAGGATTGGAAGAAATTCATTGACGAAGCCGAGGCTGGGCTTCGCTATCACGTTCAGCATGGGCACACGCCGGCGGAGAAACTCGAGCAGTTCCAGCGCGACGCCGACATGGCCTTGCGCCACGGCATTGAGCGCGGGCTCAATCAGCCGCGGCGCCACATCTATTCCTCAACCGCGCAGCAACTGCGAGGCGCGGTGGCTTACGACGTGTTGGATGGGCAAAATCCCGGCGCATTCAAACTCTGCCCCACACTGCTGCCGAAGCAGGAGAAGCTCACCATTTGCTATCTCAGCCAAGGCTACCCTCCCAACGGCGTAGGAGGCATCGGACGCCTCACCTACGACCTCGCTAACGGCCTCGCCCAACGCGGGCACAACGTGCACGTTCTCACGCGCAGCACGGCGCAGCACAATACCGTGGATTTTGAAAACGGCGTCTGGGTGCACCGGCTGGTGCGGGACCAGGTGGAACCGCCGGCCCCGGACGGCATCTGCGTGCCGGCTCACATCTGGCAGAATTCGGCGCGTCTGCTACGTGAGCTGAAGCGGATCAACGCCGCTCATCCCATCGACATTGTTGAAGGGCCCATCTGGGATACGGAAGGGATTGCGGCTCTGGTGGACGGATCCTTGCGAGTGGTCACAAACCTCGAAACTCCCCTGAAAGTGTGGTGCGAGACCAATCCCAACCTGCTCCAGGGTACGCCAGCCGAAAAACAATTCTTTGAAGACCAGGCCGCCGCGGAAACGCTGATGATGGAACGCGGCATCGCGCACCGCGCCATCAGCCACGCGATCGTGGAGACCCTTGAGAAGCATTACGGCGTGCGCTTCCGGCCCGGCCAAGTGACCGTTTTCCCTCTCGGCATGGAAGATCGCTCGCAGAACGTGCCGGCCGCTCCAAAGGTCGCTAAGAAAGACGGTGGTTTTGTAGACGTCCTTTTCACCGGCCGCTTCGAGCACCGTAAAGGCATCGATGTGCTGCTGAAAGTAATCCCGCCGCTCTGCCTGAAGTTTCCCAAAGCGCGCTTCATCCTGGTGGGTGAGGACCGTCAGCAGCCTGACGGCACTACGCGCGCGGGAGTGTTTCGCGCGCGGCACGCCAAGTCGCCGTTCCGTAACCGGGTGATTTTCGCCGGCCAGGTCTCAGACCAGGAGCTTGAGAACTACCTCGCGCAGTGCGACATCTTTGTGGCGCCCTCGCGCTACGAGTCGTTTGGCCTTGTTTTCCTCGAAGCCATGATGTTTTCGAAGCCGGTGGTGGGCTGCCGAGTAGGCGGAATGAAAGAAGTGATTGAAGCAGGTGTCACCGGCCTGCTGGCTGAGCCTGGTGACGCGGAAAGCTTGCAGGCAGCGCTTGCCGCCTTGCTGGCCGACCCCGCCAAGCGCGAAGCCATGGGAAAGGCGGGTCGAGAGCGCTTCCTAAACTACTACACTCGCCAAACACTTGTAGATCGAACTTTGATGTTTTACCGCGAGGTGCTGGAATCATCCGCGAGCCAAGCTGCGACAATGCCTCCGCCTGTTGCCAACGCAGAACTGATTGAGGTGGCACAGGCGTAGCGCCTGAGCGACATTTGGCGCTATAATAGACGACAGAATGGTGAATGAACTGCAATCCGTCGCCCAAGAACTGGGTGGCAAGTCTGTGCTTGGCCGCTCTCTGCGCACAGCAACCGATCTCCATGCGGCCATTCGCGAAGGTTTCCCTCCCACTGTTGTGGATGAGGTGATGCATGCTGCGGACCTCACCTTGGCAGAAGTGGCCGCCAGTCTGGACCTCTCGGTTCGCAGCCTTCAACGCCGGCGGGAACAGGGGCGGCTGGCACGACACGAGTCGGATCGTCTTTACCGTTTAGCTCGCATCATTGCCTTGGCGAAGAACTATATCGGTGAAGATGAGGCAGCAACGAGGTGGCTCAAACGGCCGAACCGGGCGCTTGGAGGCAGTACTCCGCTTGAGCTCATGGACACGGAAATTGGGGCACGGGCGGTGGAGAACGTTCTCGGCCGTATTGCGTACGGCGGCGTCAGTTGAGACGGGTTTATCGAATCCTGCGCCAGCCCTATTCGAAAAGCCCGCTTGATGGAGAGGGCGCGTACCGGTTTGGAGGACGTTGGTCCAGTCCGGGTATTCGTCTAGCATATACGGCCGAACACTTGTCGCTGGCGATGGTCGAGTATTTTGTCCACATCGAAGCCGAGCATTTGCCGAGCGACCTTGTGCTGGTTACGGCGGAAATTCCGGACGGCGTCTCAAGAAGCGCGATTTCAGTGAAGCAGCTACCTGCAAACTGGCGTCAGAGCCCTGCGCCAGCGGAACTCGCTCAGATTGGCGACCAATTCGTCCGCGAGGGCAGCGCAGCCATTCTCATCGTTCCGTCGGCTCTTGCTCCGGCTGAATCAAACTGGCTCATCAATCCTCAGCGCTCGGAGTTTTCAAAGATTCGGGTGCTTCCTCCGGAATCATTCCGGTATGACCCTCGGTTCTTCAAATAGTGGATACCAGCGCGTGTTGAGCGCTCGCTGCTATCGTCCTCTCTTCAGTCCGGAGCCACCCGGCAAGCCTGGGCACGCAACGAGTCCGGAGCACTCGTTCTAGCTGCACCTGGCGAGACGCGACTGCGTGAGACTGCCATTCATCAGCGCCGGAGTTACGGCGTTCGCCGGCAATCGATGCCCGCCCAAGTGTGCGGGTGTGCCGCCTAGCCGCACCAGATCTTCATCCGTCATCATCTGGATAAGCTCCTCGAACGAGGTCTTCGGCTTCCATCCAAGCTCGCGCGCCGCCTTCGAATAATCGCCTTTCAGGTGATGAACTTCGGCGGGCCGCAGCAAAGCAGGATCAACTTCGACGTAGTTGCGGTAGTCCAGGCCGACATGGGAAAACGCAACGTCCAGCAGATGGCGCACGGTGTAGGTGTTCCCGGTGGCGATGACGTAATCTTGCGGCTTATCCTGCTGCAGCATCATCCACATGGCTTCGACGTAGTCACCGGCAAAGCCCCAGTCACGCTCGGCATCAAGATTTCCCATCTTCAAGCTTTTCTGCAAGCCAAGCTTGATGCGCGCTACGGCGTAGCTCACTTTGCGGGTTACAAACTCCAAGCCGCGGCGCGGTGATTCATGGTTAAACAGGATTCCTGAGCAGGCGAAGATGTTGTAGCTCTCGCGGTAATTGACGGTAATCCAGTGCCCGTAAAGCTTGGCGACGCCGTATGGGCTGCGCGGGTAGAAGTCTGTCTTCTCGCTCTGGGGACTTTCGCGCACCATGCCAAACATCTCGCTCGAAGAAGCCTGATAAAACCGAATCTTCGGATTCACCACCCGGATCGCTTCCAGCATGCGGGTCACACCTAAGGCTGTGAATTCTCCTGTCAGCACCGGTTGATTCCAGGAGGTTGGAACAAAGGACTGGGCTGCCAGATTGTAGACTTCGCTGGGCTCGCTCTGTTGTAGAGCGGTGATGAGGGAATTTTGGTCCAGCAAGTCTCCCTGCAGCAACTCGATCTGGTCCTGAAGGTGGTAGAGTCGCTCGAAGTTCACGGTGCTGCTGCGGCGCACGAGTCCGTAGACCTTATATCCCTTGGCGAGCAGAAACTCCGCCAGATAGGACCCATCTTGGCCGGTGATCCCTGTAATCAGCGCACTTTTCCCCATCGTCTCTCCAGTGGTTAAAATTTTCTTATCCGCCAGCTAGATCTCATAGCGTTGAGCAAGTAGCTGGCTCTTAGAGCACATCAAAGCCCACTCCTGTCAAATGGGCGCTCGAAAGTACTAAGTGTTTTTGGTACTGATGCCGATAGATAGTCGTGGAAGGGAATGTACTCGTGTTGAAATGCAGCTATCGCTTGAGGGGCCGACAAGAGGGAACTATATGATTCGCTTGACTAGGCTAAACCAGCGGCCTCTCGTGCTGAACTCTGACCTGATTGAGTTCATTGAGAATGCGCCCGACACGGTGATTACGCTGGTAACGGGAGACAAACTCGTGGTCCGCGAAAGTGCGGACGAGATCATGGATCGCATCGTGGAATTTCGGCACCGCTTGCTGCCGACCTCGTTTGCGATGCTACCCAAGGTTTTGGATTCTCAGGGGGCGACGGAAATCACCGGGAGCACAAACGAGTGAGGAGCGCTTTAAGTGGATAAGGGCACAATTGGCGGCTTACTCTTGGCTTTGGCCGGGATCATCGGAGGGTTGACGCTCGAAGGCGGCAATATCAGCCAGATTCTTCAACCTACCGCAGCCATGATCGTTCTCGGAGGAACGCTGGGGGCGGTCCTGGTCTCTTACCCTCTGTCGACCGTACTGGCCAGCTTCAAGCGGCTCTCTGCCATCTTTTTCGAGCGCAGCCGCAACCTGGAGAGTGTCATTGAGGAAATCGTGGGGTACGCCGTCAAGGCGCGCAAGGAAGGCATCACCTCGCTCGATAATGTTCTCCCGAGCATCCAAGATCCCTTTCTGAAGAAATCGCTCATGTTGGCTGTGGACGGAACAGAGCCCAAAGAGCTCCGTAAGATGATGGAGCTTGAAATGGACAACCAGGCTGACCACGAAGAAAAATTCCCCCAGGTCTTCGAATCCGCCGGAGGATTCTCGCCCACCATCGGCATCATCGGGGCCATTTTGGGGCTCATTCAAGTGATGCAGCATCTCGACAACATTTCGGAAGTAGGCAAGGGCATTGCGGTAGCCTTCGTGGCCACCGTCTATGGCGTGGGTGCGGCCAACATCTTTTTCCTTCCTTCGGGAGGAAAACTGCGCATCCGTATCCGCGAGGAGCAAACGGCCCGCGCCATGATCCTGGAAGGGGTCATCGCCATTATGGAGGGTCTCAACCCCCGCATGGTGGAAACGAAGCTCCAGGGTTATCTGGCGGAGCAAGAGCCCTCAGCGGGCCAGCCGGAGTATGGGCGATGAGCCGGCGGCGCCAACGCCATACCCCTCACTCCAACCACGAACGCTGGCTGGTTTCGTACGCGGATTTCATCACCCTCCTTTTCGCTTTTTTTGTGGTGATGTTCGCCTCTTCTCAGGTGGACAAGCACAAGGTGAGTGACTTGGCCGCAGCCATTCAAGTGGCGTTCCAAAAACTCGCAATTTTCACGCCTTCCAGCAGCCAAGTCAACCTGCTGAACACAGCGGCCGCGTTCTCAAACTCGAAGGTGCTCGACGAGTCGGTTCACAACCAAGAGATCGGGCGTGTGGTTCGCCGGGAGGCCGGCCAAATGGAGCCTGATGAGAGTCTCCCGAATCCCGGCCAGATTCGCGACGAATTGGAACGGGCGCTTGCCGGCGAGATTCAGAAGAAGCACGTGAGCCTCCGGCTGACCCACGAAGGCCTGGTGATCAGCCTGCAGGAAATCGGCTTCTATGACAGCGGCTCGGCCACGCTCAAGCCTGGGTCTCTGCCCACGGTCGCCAAAATTGCTGAGCTTCTCGGGAACCGTCAGGAATTCATCCGCGTGGAAGGCCACACCGACAACGTGCCCATCCACAACGCAGCCTTCAAGTCCAACTGGGATCTCTCCACCTCACGCGCCACCGGCATGATTGACCTGCTGATTAACCACTTTGGCTTTCAGCCGCAACGGCTCTCCGCCGCCGGCTATGCCGAGTATCATCCCATCGCCTCCAACAGCTCCCCAGAGACGCGCGGCCAGAACCGACGTGTTGATATTGTGATTCTCAATCCTCAGCTTTGGGGCTATTTTAGCGGCGGTGCTCCGGCCCATTCCTCGTCAGGCGCGTCCTAGTGGTGAATGGCGAATAGCGCACACACTCCTTTCGCGCAGGCGCGAAGCGCTTTGGAGTGCGGCAGCTCGCTGCCGCTTTCGTCAAGCCAGCTAGCTGGCTGCGTGGCTCGCCAAGGGTTCGCCTTTGATATCCCAACCTACGGCCGGGTCTTGCCCCGGCCCTACGAGCGCAGAACGCAATGAGAACAAAATTCACGTTTCTATGCGCATCACGGTCTGGCGGTCCGCTGAGCAACGCGCCGCGAGCAAGCGCGCGGGTTCAAAGCGGCAGCAAGCTGCCGCACTCCAAAGCTGCGCTCCAAAGCTGTGCCGAGGGAGGCGAGTGAGCAAGCGGAGGGCGAAAGAGAAGGAACTGCTGACGCTAGAGTTGGGTTTTGCCGATCGCGCCAAGCTTCTCAAGTTCCCGTGGCCGTGGGCCGACAAGTCCGTAGGCGAATTCAAGTGCACGGACGTCTTCCCTTACGTGCCCGCCGCCAAGCGTTCCGCCTTCATGGAAGAAATCTACCGCATCCTGGCTGACAGCGGCAAAGCCACGATTCTCACTAACTACTGGGCCGGCG
>JASHYZ010000221.1 GCA_030042795.1 Terriglobia bacterium
GTAGTTGGGATTGGGGAGAAAGCGAACGTCAAACACCAGGTCCGCCTCGGTGGGCAATCCGAAGCGGTAGCCAAACGAGACCAATGAAATCGGCATGACTTTGCGCGTCTTGTCTCCGCCGAAGCGCGCGTGGATCATCTCGCGCAGCTCATTGCTGTTCACGCGGGTGGTGTCAATCACTTCGTCGGCCAGTTGCCGCACCGGCTTCAGCAGCCGCCGCTCAAGATCGATGGCCTGCTGAAGCGGGAGATCGCGCCCTAGCGGGTGCGGTCTTCGTGTTTCCTCGAAGCGGTGGATAACAGCCTCATCGGAGGCATCGAGGAACATAAGGGAGGGCCGGGGTTGTTCCTCACTCAGTTTCGCGTACAGGGCCGGGAGCAGGCTGATGGTTTCACCTTCGCGGATGTCCACCACGACGGCCGCCCTTTGGATGCGGCTGTTGGGAGTGAAGCACAGATCACGGAAGGTGCGAATGAGATCGGTAGGCAGGTTATCGACGCAGTAAAATCCGAGGTCCTCGAAGGCTCTCAGCGCGGAACCCTTGCCTGAGCCGCTGAGCCCGGTGATGAGGACAAAACGAGAGAGAGGCTTTGTGGAGGAAGACCTTTTCATGAGTTCGGAGTGCGGCGTTTCTCAGTGCGAAGCCCAGAGTTTGTCAGTACGAACTATACACAGCGCATTAAGTCTTGAGGCCAGTTGGGTGGTGCAAGGGCACGGCTTTAGCCGTGCCCTTGCGGGACGTAACACCTCCTCCAATGCGTTCGCTATAGGTAACTCAGAACTCCGAACCGAAAAGCTCCGAACTCCGAACTGGCTAACTCCGAAGCTACGGTTCCGGCTCGATCAAGGCCAGCTTGCCGTCGGGGCGCCGATAGATGACATTCACACGCTCGGTCTCGGAATTGCGAAAAACGACGGCCCCGCGTCGCACGAGCTCCGACGACTCAACGGCTTCCTCGACGCTCAACGGCTTGATCGCGAGGCGCTCGGTCTCAAGCACCTCCCGGTCGAGATGGTCGGTCCCACCCGGCTTGAGAACGTTCAGCAAAACGCCGGAGGCGGGCTTCGGCCGGCGCTTGCCCGTGCGGCGCTTCTCAATCAGCCGCACCACCTGGCGCTCAAGCTTATCAAGTGCGCCATTGATGGAACTCTTCGGGTCTGACGTATTGGCAATGCCCACCAGTGAGTGGTCACGGAATTTGAGGGTAATTTCAGCGATGCGGAGGTGCCGCTCAGCGGTGAGAATTACATGAAGTGTGCAGCGGTCGCGCAGCAGGCGCACAACCTTTGTTAAGCGCTCTTCGGTGTATTCGCGCAAGTCTGGCGTGACTTCGATCTGACGGCCGGTGAATTCGATCTCCATGGTAGATCCTCCTCCAGCTCCAAGCCAAAGGAGCAATAGCTGCGCGATGGCTCATCGCCACGCGCATACGTGCGTACAACCTGATAAAGCTTGATGCCTGAAGAGTTGCAAACATCTGAGTCAAAGCCTGCCCAACGTCATCTTGATCTTGTGGCAGGCCCTCCGAGTTTGTGTGACAACTCGTGGATTCCCGCTCCCCGCTTTCGCGGGGACAAGCTTCGCGGGAATGACGTGTTCGGGGAGCACCCCTAAATACAATGATGTCACTCCCGCGGAAGCGGGGGTCCATGCCCGGCAAGAACCAGACACGAGTTCTCACACAGACTCTTCCGGCCCTAGCGTTCCTCGGGTAATCTCCCCCCGAGTTTCAAAACTCCATCGCCAGCAAAGCGGCCAGCGCCGCTCTTGCCCGGCACCCGAATGTCGGGCGCGCGACGCATTTGAGATTTGAAACTCAATGATGCGCTCATGACTTGATCCTGCGGTGATGGGTGCTGGGGATGCGCATGTCCTCGCGGTACTTGGCGACGGTGCGCCGGGTCACGGAGATTCCCATCTGGTGCAGCCGCTGAGTAATCGCGTCGTCCGTCAGAGGATGGGCCGAGTCCTCTTCCTCAATCATCTTCTTAACTGCGCGCTTCAGGCTCACGAGTGGTAACTCAGCGCCTGCCGGCCCCTGCACGGCCTCGGAGAAAAACGACCGCAACTCGCGGACCCCTTGCGGCGTCTCAGCGTACTTATTGCCCACGGCCCGGCTGACGGTAGAAGGGTGAACTCCTACCACCTCGGCCACTTCCTTAATCATCATGGGCCGCAGGTAATCGTCCCCTTTGTCGAAGAACTCCTTTTGCCGCTCGATAATCACCTGGCAGACCTTCATGATGGTCTGCTTCCGCTGCTCGATGTTCTTCAGGAGCTGGAGCGCGGAGTTGAAGCGTTCCTTAACATAGTTGCGGACATCGCGAGTGGTGCCATCCTGTTCCAGCATGCGGCGGTACGTGCGGCTCAGCCGGAGCTGCGGCATACCCTCGTCATTCATAATGATCTTGTACTCGTCTCCCACCTTGACGAAGGCGACGTCCGGCTCCACCAAGCTCGGCTCACTGACGTTGTAGCGCTGGCCGGGACGAGGATCGAGCGTTCGGATGAGACTCAGGGCGCGCTCGACGGCCGGCAGAGGGCGGTCCACGGCCCGGGCAATCTCCTTGTGCTGCTTGTTCTGAAGCTTATCCAGATGCTCTGTCACAATGCGTGCTGCAAGGTGGTTTTCAGGGGCAACCGCCTTCAACTGAAGCAGAAGGCACTCGCGCAGGTCGCGCGCCGCCACTCCCGGCGGGTCAAGTTCCTGCACCAGCTTCAGAGCAGCGTCCACGTCCTCCCGAGTGTGATTGCCGGTGGCGGCGATTTCTTCCACGGTCGCCGTCAGGTAACCGTCCTCGTTCAGGTTTCCGATAATCGAGTAGGCAGCCTCGCGCACCGCATCAGGGCAGATCGAAAGATTCATTTGCCATTCGAGGTGATCGGCTAGAGACGTTGGCTTGGAGAGGAAATTCTCGAAGGAAGGTTTTTCGATGGGTTCAGCCGCCGGCGACTTGTAGCCGGGGTCCAGGTAATCGTCGAAGAATGACCCAAAATCCACCTGCTCGAAGGAATCTTGCTTGTCGGGCGGGGCGGCGTCGCCGTTGGTGTGAGCAACAGGAATTTCAGCCTCAGATTCGGCCTTCTCGCGCACCTCTTCGACGACCGGCGCCTCCTCCGTGACCTCCTCGAGGACGGGATTGGCAGTCATTTCCTGAGTAATCATCTCGCGCAGTTCCAACCGGTTAAGCGCGAGCACGGTGACCATCTGAACCAAGCCCGGCGTCAGAATTTGCTTCTGCGCCACCCGCAGGTTCAGTCCGAGTTTGGCTTGCGGATTATCCATTTAGATCGCCAACCTGAAGTTCTCGCCCAGGTAGATTCGCCTTACCTCAGAATCGCTGCCAAGCACCTCCGGTG
>JASHYZ010000222.1 GCA_030042795.1 Terriglobia bacterium
AGCGCCAACCGTGGCTACCCGACTCGCCTCCCTCGGCACAGCTTTGGAGCGCAGCTTTGGAGTGCGGCAGCTTGCTGCCGCTTTCAACCCGCGAGCTTGCTCGCGGCGCGAGGCTCAGCGGACCGCCAGACCGTGATGCGCATAGAAACGTGAATTTTGTTCTCATTTCGTCTGCGCTCGTAGGGCCGGGGCAAGACCGGCTTTAGCCTGGTTGAAACCTGGCTAAAGCCCCGCCGTCTCTGAGCAGAGGCTGGACGGGCCTTCAGAGTCTGGGTGAGAACTGGTTTCGCGAGGCTTGAGGAATCAAGCCTGGCTTGTGGTGCAGGCTTCCAGCCTGCCTCTTCTTGACGGAGGCAGCAGGCCAGTGCCACACCCAGCAGGCAAGATGCCTGCACTACAAGCCAGGCAAGCGACCGCGCGGGGTGCGCCGACCCCAAAGTAAGTTTCCCGTACGTCGGCGGCAGAAACTGAGTAAGGTTCGGATTGAGGTCGCGAAATGTATCAGAATACTAAACTAAACAGTATTGGGGCTTGTCCCGGCCAACGCAAGGCTCGACTCTAGTCGCTGCGGTTGGCCGAAACAGAATTTGTCAACGGGCAAGCGTCAAGGGCTTAATAGTACTTGACGAAAGCGCTAAGTCTTTTTGTTTGATAAAAATAGCGGCATGCCAAGCCTAACGTATTTATTTTCATACACATCGTGGGTTCCAAGCGCCGATCCTTTGTTATCAACAACATCGTGGGACCCTCCTTCATTTCGCGATTTTTTGAGGAGCCCCTTCCCCACCCAAGACGCGCCAACAGCACCGCCGCTGGACCTGAAGTCTGCTTGGATTTGCCGTTACTCCGATGGCCGAGGACATGTTTCTGACGCCCTATTGGTGATTACTATCCTGTATATAACATAACACCACAGATGTCAAGTGAAATCTCTGTGCACAAGCGGGCGGCCGGCGACTGATAGGGGTGATCGCATGGCCAAGATGGCCATGCCACTTAGCATGGGCTTCCAGCCCATGCAGCAGGACAGGTAACGCCGTGGGAGGAAGAAAAAGAAAAGCGGTGGCGGAGCCGCCCTGGCTTCGCCACCGCCTGTTGTGGATCGAACTGCGATCCAACGCCCAGCGCTACTGCCCGTCGTCCCCGTTATCGCCATTCGGCGAAAGGACAATGAAAGCGGATTGCCCTTGCTGGTTGATGCGAAGGAGAGTGTCACCCTTAGCCTCGCCCGCCAGACGGTTGAAGTCTCCCACCGAGTTCACTGGGTGCTTGTCGATGCTCTCGATCACCATGCCGGGTTGCAACTGAGCCTGCCCGGCTGGGCTGTTCGGATCAACTTGCGAGATCACCACACCGTGGACGTCCGCAGGCAATCCAAACTGCTGGCGAATTTCCGGCGTGAGCGGCTGCACCTGGATGCCGCGCAGGGTCCCCTGAGAAGGGGCTTCGCCCTGACCACTAAAGCCACCACCACCGAGAGGAGCTTCCACTGGCAGATTGGGAGGCCGCTCGCCCAGGGTCACGTGGATATCCATCGGCTTGCCATCGCGAATGATGCCGAGCGTCACCTGCGTGCCAGGGTTGGCGTTTGTTGTCATGGCAGTAAGGGTGCCTCGGGAATCTACGGTCTCCCCGTTAAACGTTCTTACCACATCGCCCGACTTCATCCCAGCCTTGTCGGCGGGCCCACCCTTCTCCACGTCGTCGACGACTGCCCCTGCAGTGTCCGGAACGTTGAATTGCTGCGCTAGCTTGTCTGTCAGGACGCCGAGGCTGACGCCTAGATACCCGCGCGTCACCTTGCCTGTCTTGATGAGGTCGTTCATTACGTGCTGGGCCATATTCGACGGAATGGCGAAGCCCACCCCCATGAACCCGCCTTCACCGCCCATGCCGCTGTTATTACTCAGAATAGCCGTATTGACGCCGATCACTTGGCCTCGCACATTCACCAGCGGACCACCGGAATTCCCGGGATTGATGGCAGCATCGGTCTGAATGAAGTTCTCAAAACCGTTGCGCCCTTCAATTCCCATGTCAGAACGGCCCAGAGCGCTTACCGTACCCCGGGTGACCGTGAAGTTCAGCCCAAAGGGGTTCCCAAACGCCATAACGGTGTCTCCCACCTTGAGGTCGCCCGAGTTACCGATTGGCGCCGTGGGAAGGTCCTTGGCGTCAATCTTCACTACCGCAATATCGGTTTGCGGATCAGCACCCACCACCTTCGCTTTGAAAGTGCGCTTGTTCGATAGCATCACTTGGATATCGGTTGCGTTTTTGATCACGTGATTGTTGGTCAGAATGTAGCCGTCCGGAGAAACAATCACGCCTGAACCGAGCGCGTGTTCACGCTCCTCTCGAGGAACGTTAAAGCCCGGAACATTGCCGAAAAACTGACGGAAGAACGGGTCCATCATAAAAGGCGACTGCTGTACCTTTACCACCGAAGTGGTGCTGATGTTTACCACGGCGGGAGTTACGGTGTTAGCGATCTGCTCATAGGCGCGATTCAGACGCTCGAGCGTATCAATATCGGGACCGGCCAAACCTGCTCCGTTCCCAACACCTGCCGCCGAGGTAAACTGCGGATAGCCTTCGTGATTGACATAAGAAATGCCGGTAAGGGCCAGGCACAATAGGCCGATGAGCGCCAAGCTCACTCCCAGAAAATTGTCCCTCAGAAATCTCTTTGTTTTGCTCTCCATAAAACCTTTCTCCTCCATCACCGCGCCACTGGTTCCTGCTCTCCTTCAGATAAGATGCGGGGTGCGGCGCTTTCAGACGCCTCTTTGAGGCACGTCACGTCTCGGCCTGTTACGATAGCCGCGGAGCGTGGGAATCGAGTTCAACCTCCGGACTGAATTCTTTGCCGACGCTCCGGCCGATTCGCGGAGTTTCCCGTTCCTGATTATAAGACGTTTCGCATTTGGCGACGTAAGCAAAGAGGCAACCAAACGCTGCCCAGCAAACCACGGTTCGGGCCGTTGGCGCCGAACAGCCCGAAATTGATTTTCTCCGCAACCTGTTAGATTCGTTTTTAGGTTCGTTTGTCAGTCATCCTACATCCCAAAGCGCCGCGCTGTGATTCTGAGTGATTTACCTTAACCTCATCACGATCAGATCAAGCTTGGGTTCGTTGAGGTTCGTTTTTGATCCCCGTTTTAGGACCGTTTTGTAAATATCTCTCCTAAAATCAGTCGATTGATGTTTTGGCCCGGCTCCTTGAGTGTACATTTGCTGCGCATGGCCAAGATGGCCATGCCACCGTGGCACGGGCTTCCAGCCCGTGCTAGGCCGACCCAAGGGCCGGCCCTACCAACCCACCCCACAAAAGAAAACAGTTTTCATAGGCTTTCGCGGGAATGACGACGCAGGAGTAACGCCCGTAAGTCAGCGCTGTCACCCCGCGTAAGCGGGGGTCCACGCCGGACCGGTACCAATTCGAGTTTTCACACAGACTCTTCAGGCCTGGCACGCGCCCATCTTCCCGGCTAGTTGACCCTGGCAATCCGCTGGTATTCGACCTCTGCTCCGGGGGATACCAGTACCCACAACGTATAGACGCCGAGCGCGGTGCCGATAGGAAATTCAATAAGCTTAATGATGCCGAGGATGATGGCCAGGGTCCGGGCCCAAGGCCGACGGTCAAGCAGGCCCCAGCCAGCCGCAATGCCCGCCACCGCGGTCACTGTGAGTACGGCGCCAATGCTCCCCAACAGCGGACCCAGGAAGGCGCCGTGAAACGGAAAGGAAAAAGGAAACCCAAAGCGGCTGAAGCCTAAGTGACCGATCCCCAGCAGCGTCAGCCCCGGAAGAACCCGCAGAACTGAAAACACAAGCCAAAGGACGCCGAGAATCTTGAGATGCTGCTCCAAGCGGTAACCCGGGCGAATTCCAACCGCTTGCGTTGGGAGCACGGGCGGCGCGGGCGCAGGCGGTGGCACGGGAATTGCCGAAGCCGAACTTACAGTTGCGCTCCCCAACCCGGCTACGGGCTGGCCGCAACCGCTACAGAACTTCTGGTCCTGTTGAACCGGCTTTCCACAGTGAGCACAATACATACCGTCCTCCCGGCATGTCCCTCTGCGAATATTATACGCCGCACCGAGCTGGGAAGTTCCGGGTCGAGCACCGGTTTCACTTTTAGGAGATCTGGATTGAGCAGGAGGAAAAGCCGTTTCACGCAAAGTCGCAAAGACACAGGGTAAGTGCACAGAAAGAGCGGCACGTCTTTCAGTACTTGTTTTGCACGAAAGGGACGGAAGATGTGATCGCATCTCTCCGAAGGTACCGCGCCCATCAGTATTGCGTCCAACCCCGTTGAAATGGGCGTTACTTTGCGTCTTGGCGCCTTTGCGTGAAACGACTTGGCCGAGAGCGGTGTGGATCTCGAAGGCTGCATCGACGATTTGCTTCGTGACTCCGTTCTCAGTCTAGGCGGCACAAGCCGGTTTCAGGGAAATTCCAGGCCGCAGGGTAAGAAAGCTGTTTCACGCAAAGGCGCTAAGGCGCAAAGATTTTGCTGGCAGCGAAGGCAATTGGCTCGTGGCTCTCTACCACCTCTACCTCCGGCCCTGGCATCGGAGTACCCCTGGTGTCATGTTCATACCTTGCTTGGCTTCTCTTTCGGCCTCTCTTTGCGTCTTGGCGCCTTTGCGTGAAACCTGCTTTTTGTAAAACCGGTGCTACACCTTGGCGTGAAAACGGCTGTCATTCCGGCAGCCGGTTAACCACCCTTTGGATCCCGTCACGGATCAGCTCGACGTTGAAGTTGATTAACAACCCCAGCCGTTTGTCGGCTAGCTTGAGATAGGTCAGCAATTGCTTCCCGTGAACCGGAGCAAGTGCGTCCACTGACTTGATCTCGACAATCACTTTACCTTCGACAATCAAATCCGCGCGAAAGCCTTCCTCCAGATGAACGCCTTCCCAAGTCACCGGGATGGCTTGTTGGCGAGCCACGCGAAGACCACGCTTCGTTAGTTCGTGGGCCATCACGGCTTCGTAGACGGATTCCAGTAAACCCGGGCCCAGCGCAGTGTGGATTTTGAAGGCCACATCGACGATTTGCTTCGCGACTTCGTTCTCAGTCATAGGCAAATTCAGGGAAATCAGGCTCTATGGCAAGAAAAGCCGTTTCACGCGAAGACGCTAAGGCGCCAAGAAATGCCTTCCCTTTCGCGGTTCAAAGGAACGGTCATGCTGCACTTGCCACCGTTCTGCACCGACGAGGTCACACCCTCCGCCAGCTCAACACGAAACGAGCCCTGGCAAAAAGCAAGTTTCACGCTAAGGCGCTAAGAAATGCCTTCCCCTTGTCCCATGGTGAAGTGAGAAGTTCCGCATACCATTTCCCGCTTTTTCTACTTTGCGTCTTTGCGCCTTGGCGTGAAACGTCTGTCGTCTGGGGAACAAAAGCATTTCACGCAAAGATGCTAAGATCTCCTTCAGACACACTCGCATTTCAATTTATATCGCATCACAAGCGCAACCGGCCTGGAGTCGAAACTACGCGTCAGAACGCCCTACTGTCGTCAGGCCCACATCCGCTTTTCAGTCCACATCTCTTCACTGTCAGGCTGCTTTGTTGCTTTGCGTCTTTGCGCCTTGGCGTGAAACGGCTTTTGAGCTTAGCTCGCGCGCCGCTTCAACACTGGCGTGAGGGCCTGCCCGGTGTAGGACTTCTTCACCCGCGCGACCTGCTCGGGAGTACCTTGGGCAACTACCGTTCCGCCTTTTTCGCCGCCTTCGGGTCCCAAGTCGATGATCCAGTCGGCCTGTTTCACAACGTCGAGATTATGCTCGATGATGATGATGGTGTTGCCGAGGTCGGTGAGCTGGTTCAAAACCTGCATGAGCTGCTTCACATCGTCGAAGTGCAGTCCGGTGGTAGGTTCGTCCAGGATGTAGAGCGTGCGTCCAGTCTGGCGTCGGCTGAGTTCGCGCGCCAGCTTCATACGCTGCGCCTCCCCGCCCGAAAGCGTGGTGGAAGACTGGCCCACGTGCAGGTAGCCCAAACCCACGTCAACCATGGTCTGAAGCTTCTGCTTGATTTTCGGAATGTTCTCAAAGTAAGGCAATGCGTCGCGCGCCGTCAAATCGAGCACGTCAGCAATGGAAAGGCCCTTGAAACGTACGGCCAGGGTCTCCGCGTTATAGCGACGGCCGCCGCAAACCTCGCAAGTGACGAAAACGTCAGGCAGGAAGTTCATTTCGATGCGTCGCAGGCCGTCGCCCTGGCAAGCCTCGCAGCGTCCACCCTTCACGTTGAAGCTGAAACGCCCCGCCCGGTAACCGCGCTCGCGTGACTCAGGCAACATGGCAAAAATCTCTCGGATCAGCGTGAAAAGTCCAGTGTAAGTAGCTGGATTCGAGCGCGGGGTGCGCCCGATGGGTGACTGGTCAATTTCGATGACCTTGTCGATGTGCTCGATTCCTTCGAGCGCGCGGTGCTCGCCCGGTTCTTCGAGTGATCGATAGAGTTTCTTGGCTAAGGCCCGATAGAGAATGTCGTTTACCAGCGTCGATTTGCCGGAGCCCGAAACCCCGGTGACCAACGTCAGCAGGCCGAGGGGAAATTTCACATCGATATTCTTCAGGTTGTTGGCTTGGGCTCCCAGCAGCGTCAACGTCTTGCCGTTCGAGCGCCGCCGCGAATCCGGAACGTGTACTTCGAGACGCCTGGCCAGATACTGGCCGGTGAGGGACTGAGGGTCCGACGCGATCACAGCCGGCGTGCCGGAGGCCACCAGCTCTCCTCCCTGCTTGCCCGCGCCGGGACCGAGATCGATCACCCAGTCAGCATGGCGAATGGTCTCTTCGTCGTGCTCCACCACCAACACGGTGTTGCCCAAATCGCGCAGGCGCTCCATGGATTGGATCATCCGCAAATTGTCGCGAGGGTGAAGGCCGATGGAAGGCTCGTCCAGGACGTAAAGCACGCCGCGCAGCTTCGAGCCGATCTGCGTGGCTAGGCGGATGCGCTGGCTTTCACCGCTCGAAAGCGAAGCGGCTGAACGGTCGAGGCTCAACTAACCAAGGCCGACCGCCAGCAGAAAATCGAGACGCTCCGTGATTTCGCTGAGAATGCGCCGCGCCAGCAACTCCTGACGTGCGGTAAGTTGGATGGCGCCCAGAACTTCGCGAGCCCGGTCAATGGGCAGGGCCGTGAGATCAGCAATCGAAAGGCCGGCCACTTTCACGGCAAGGCTCTCCGGCCGCAGCCGCTTGCCCTGGCAGGCGTGGCATCGCGTAGGCGACATGTACTGCTGATACCACTCTCGGAAGGTCTCCGAAGGGCTCGAACTTACCCAGGCGTCGAGCAGCGGAATAATGCCGACAAATCTGCCCGTCTTGCGTGGTTTGTCCGTACCTCCATAAAGGATCAGATTTTGAACACGCCGTGGAAACTTCTCGAACGGCGTGCTGAGATCAAAGCCATAAATCTCGGCGCCGCGTTCAAGGTTGCGCTGCATGGAGGCCGAGGTTCCCCCTGCCGCCAAGCCACCCTTAAAGAGCGGGCGGGACCAGTCGGCGATCACCTTGGCCGGGTCAAAGTTATAGAGGTTGCCCAGGCCCTTGCACACCGGGCAGGCACCATAGACGCTGTTGAACGAAAACGACCGCGGCTCGAGGACCGGCACGCTCACGCCGCATTCCACGCATGCCGACTGCTGCGAATAGAGATGCTCGTCACCCTCCACCACCGCCACCTGCACCAAGCCGCCGGCGAGCTTCATAGCACTCTCAATAGAGGTGGCAAGCCGTCCCTCGATGCCCGGCTTCACCAGCAGCCGGTCCACCACCACTTCCACGTTGTGGTTCTTACGGCGGTCGAGCGCGATAGGCTCGTCAAGGGGCCGTAGCGCGCCGTCCACGCGGACACGCACAAAACCCTGGGCCGAGAATTGCTCAAAGAGCTTCCGAAACTCACCCTTGCGCCCCCGGACGACCGGCGCCAGGATCATGATGCGCTCGCCGCCTTCGCGCGCGCCTTCACCGCCCAACGCCATGACAGAGGCCACGATTTGATCCGTGGTTTGGCGTGAGATCGGCCGCCCGCAGTTATGACAATGCGCGGCGCCGGTGGAGGAGTAAAGCAGGCGCAAGTAATCATAGATCTCCGTGATGGTGCCGACGGTGGAACGGGGACTGCGGCTGGTGGTCTTCTGCTCGATGGAAATAGCCGGACTCAGCCCCTCAACCGAGTCCACGTCGGGCCGCTCCATTTGGTCGAGGAACTGCCGGGCGTAAGCGGAAAGCGTCTGCACGTAGCGCCGCTGGCCTTCAGCGTAAATCACATCGAACGCCAAGCTCGACTTGCCTGACCCGCTCAAGCCGGTTACCACCGTCAGGCTGCGGCGCGGAATCTCCAGGCTGATATTCTTCAGGTTGTGTTGGCGGGCGCCGCGCACGGTAATGCGGTCAATCATTGGTAACCCTTATGACTTCAGAGTCGGGTGGAGACAAAAACCCAAATTCTCATGCTATGAGAGGGAGGGAAGGACGTCAAGCGCGCACCACAACCGGTAGTGGGCTTGTTCGCCTTCACCAAGATCGGCGTATAATATCCGCCGCTAGTTCCGCCTGCGGCCTGATGCGTAGCGCAATCTTGGCATTTTGGTCGCAGGCTCAATCGCCCATTGGCAGAACTGCGATTCTACAATCCTTCCCCGCGAATCG
>JASHYZ010000223.1 GCA_030042795.1 Terriglobia bacterium
TGTCTGATCCTGCGCGCCGCCGAATAGCCGATCAGGCGGTTGCGCCGGCGCCTTCCCTCAGTTCTTCGCGGGCTGCTGAGCAGTTCCGTATCCGTAGTAATAGTATCCGTAGTGGAGCCCCGGTGGAACGCGATTGAGGACCACGCCCACCACCTGCTTCTCCTGAAACTCCCGGCAGGCTTTCTGAGCCGTATCAAACGGCGTTACACCGGACTGGACCACCATTAGCACGCCATCGGACACTTTACCGAGAATGCTGGCGTCGGCCAGAAACACGCAGGGCGGCGAATCGAGGACGATCCAATCGAACACGGGCGCGAAGCGATTGATCAAGGCCCGCAAACGCCCGGTTCCCAGAAGCTCGACGGGGTTTGGGTCGTGCGAGCCGCCGGGGATGATGAAGAAATTGTCGTCCCGGCCCCGCTGCAGAACGGAGAGGGCATCCACGTCGCCCCGCAGATAGTCCGTCAGGCCGGGAGCAACCGAAGCTCCCACGCCCTCGTGGATGCGCGAGATGCGCAAGTCCGCGTCGATCACCAGCACGCTGCGTTGCGGCTGCTGGGCGATCGCCCTGGCGAGGTTCAAGGTGATGAACGTCTTACCTTCACTCGGCAGCGCGCTTGTCACCAGCACGGTTTGCAACGGCTGACGCTCGCGAATGGCGTAAAGGCGTGACCGCAAGGTGCGAAACTCCTCCGCTCCGGCAGGATGAGTGTGGCCGGTGAGGTCAGTAAACAGCACCGCGTGCGGGTCCGGCGACCACTGCGACGTCGGGCACTGCTTGCGAATGGTATCCAGTGTGATTGGCTCGAAGGCAGCCGCGGCAATGCCGCCCCTCGCGGACTCCGGCGGAGGCGCCAGCGCCGGGGACATCACATCCGGCTCGGGCTCCGGCGCGCCGGGCGCGGCCGGAGTGACCGCCTCGCCTCTTTCCATCTCGGCTTTCTTGAGAGCTTCATGAATTCGACTCATGGATCCACAATCCCCCTTCTTTTCTTACTGAGGCCGGCGCAACCGGTCCATTAAAGTTGCCATCCCCTGCGTCGTTTCGCGCAGCGGTCGCTCGCCGGGACGCGGCACCGGCGGCCGCGCCACGGGCTCAATCTCGTCAAGCTCAAATTCGCGCGCCACCTTCTTAATGGTATCGGCCGGTATCGGACGCGTTTGTTCCACGAAGGCGTTGATCAAAGCGTGCTCGCAGAGCAGATTGACCACGCGAGGAATTCCGCGCGAGTAGCGGTGAATCGATTCGATGGCGCCCGGCGTAAAGATGGCCGGTCCGCTGGCGCCGGCGATGGTCAACCTTCTCAGAATATACCCTCGGGTTTCCGCCGAGGTCAGCGGATAAGTCTTGCACCGTAGCGTGATCCGCTGGCGAAGCTGACGGAGCTCCGGTTGGCGAAGCTTGTCTTCCAGCTCGGGCTGGCCGGAAAGCACGATTTGCAACAGCTTTTCGGTGGCCGTCTCGAGGTTGGTGAGCAAACGGATCTCCTCCAGCATGCGGAGCGAAAGATCCTGCGCCTCATCGATAATGACAGCCGCTGTTTCGCGGAGCTTGTACCTTTCCAGTAACCAATGGTTCAGGCGCATCAACACCTGGCTCTTTTGGGAGGAGTCGCAGGGGATGCCGAAGTCAGCCATCATGTAATCGAAAAACTCAGCCACGCTCAGGCGCGGATTAAAGAGGAACGCCGTTGTGATATTCTGGCGTTGCAACCAGCCGAGCAGCTTATTCAAGATGGTTGTCTTGCCGGTGCCTACTTCGCCGGTGAGCAGGATGAATCCCCGGCGGCTTTGAATGCCGTAAGTCAGGGATGCCAGCGCTTCCTCGGTATGCTCCGTCAGGAACAGGTAACGCGGGTCAGGGTTGACGTTAAACGGATTCTCTCGCAGCCCGAAGAATTTCTTGTACATGTGCTTTCTCGACAGCCGGCGCAACGCTCAGGGGCTTCAACTTGGAAAACCCTTGAGCCCTGCTTGATTCAACTTTGATGCAGCATCTTGCGTTGCCGCGTCTTGCCGTTCTCCCACTCGCAGCCGTTCGCCCTGCTGGCCCTGCTATACGGGTCTGTGTGAAAACTCGTAGATTCCCGCTTTTGCGGGAATGACTGCGTGGGAGTGGAATCCCGTAAGTCCAACGATGTCAACCCCCCCCCGCAGAAGCGGGGGTCCACCTCGCATAGGCGCCATACACGAGTTCTCACACAGACTCTATAAGCCCCACGGGCGGGGGTGCATCTCAATGCCAATGCCAAAGATCTGGCGGAAGATCTTGTTGCCGCTGTAGCCGGCTACAACTCCCGGGCCGGACAGTTGGTGCTGCACCGCGTAAACGCCAAACAGCTTCACATAATGCCCCATCGTGCGGTCCAGGCGGATGGTCCCGGTGCCATAATCGATAGCCCCGGGGCTCGCAGCACTCGGGCTCGTGGAAGGGGCTACCAGCGCAGTGTTGCGCGCATATGCAAGGCTAAGGGACGCCGTCCAGGTCCGCGTAAGATCCCTCGAGAACCCGGCGGACGCGGTGTCGGTGGTGGCGCCCTGGTAAAGTCCAGAACCTGGAGTTTGGTAATGCAAGTACGACACGTGAAACGAACCTTGTTCAGCCCGATAAGCTCCTTGAGCTTGCCCCACCCAATTCCACTTCTCTTGCGTGCCGGGGATGCCCGTCACGGCGGAGTAAATCACCGCAGGCCCACCGAGCACCGACACGCTGATGCGACTTGTCACGCGATGGGCGTATCCAATTTGAAACACGTTATCATTGATCGCGACCGAACCCCCATTATAACGATATTGGATCAGGTCGTACGCGAAGCTCACAGTGTCCGTACCAGTCAGTTGGTGGTCAATAGAACCCACAAAAATCCTATTATTGCCGCTCGCCAAGCCTGCCTGGTCGTAATGCTGAATCCCAAAGGAAGCCACTCCTGTCACAGAGGTCGTTGGAGTAAGGAAATACTGGGTTTGAACCACAGCATTATTACTCGTCGAGCCGACCCGGCCCAGCAGTAAGGATTGTCCGGGCACAAAAATTTGGCTCATCTGGGAGACCCCGGAGCCAAGGCCGAGAGACTCCGCCGTGTTGAAGGCACCGGCATAACCAAACCCTCCAAAGCCAAGGGAAGCCTGCGGCAGATAGGTTACCCGGTCCATAAGCAGCAGATTCCAACGACGAGCGTTGTAAAAGTCGGTGATCGTGGCGTCTTGGAACGCAGCGCTCTCACTGAAGTCGTTGTTGTAAATGATCCCGCCACCGCCATAATCCAGGTTGAACTGGTTAGTCTTTCCTGAATAGCTTAAGTCCAACGATCCCACTGGGATAGTGGCTGCTACGTATTTCGTAACGCCCGGTGCGATTTGCGCATTGCTATCGGCTCCCTCCCAGACCGAGAAGCTGGGAATCAGGTAACTTCGCCCGCTGCCGGGCAGGGTCGGTGTCAGCTCCTGGGCGCCAGCCAAAGGCCGCGTGTCTGGCGGCGGACCTGTTGTCGTTGAGTTCTGTTCGACGGTACCGACAGGCTGCTCCTCGCTTCCGATGGGCTTTACGGGACCGAGAGGCGCCGGGTTAGCCGGAGGCGCCGTTGACGTGGCAGGGGTTTGCTGCTGCGTAGGCTGCTGGCTGGCATCCTGCGCCCAGCTAAGGCCTACGTCTAATAGGCAGATAACCGCGATGAAGGCGATCACGGCGACGCGACGCGTTGCGGTCCCGGGTGCCAGCTTGATGCCACTTCTAGCCATCCGGCGCCTCCGCGCTCCGGCAACGCCTCTAACACACAGAATCAATTCGCCCATCTGGATCAACGTATGGAACAGGTTTTGCTGATCTTGTTAATTGTATACGCTCAGCTTCAAACTTCCAAGCGCTGAGGGCACGCACGCCAGTGTGTTACCACGGACTAAAATTCTATTCACGCTATTAACAAGCAGGGTACGCCTTGCCGGCGTCTGGATTGGGTCACGGTTCACCATGACACTTGCTGTTCTAGCCCGCCTCTCTCACGAGACTGAGATGCCGCCAATCCCGGGGCCTGCCTCGGGCCATGCGCCATCAATTCACGATATCACGACACTCGTATCATGGTCGCCGCTAAACGCGAAACCAACTATAACCTTCGGCCTCAGATACCGCCACCAACCGCTGCGGCGAGCGCCTCGCCGGCATGAGTAATCTCTCCGTCGGTCAACTCGGGGAAAAAAGGAAGGCACAGCACTCGCTCGCAAGCGCGTTC
>JASHYZ010000224.1 GCA_030042795.1 Terriglobia bacterium
TCGCTTTGAGCCGCACAGGGTCTTGTTGACGAGGACAGATGCCTAAGGACGAGATGAGTTCAGGCCAAAAAGAGAAAATCATAATGTGGCGTTCCAGAGTTCAAAGCTGCGGAAGGCTGATGCGCCGGTGCGGCCTTCTTCTGATCGTACCTCTTCTCTTCCTGCTGCCATCCTGCTCGCGGCCCACGGAGAGTGAGGCCCGGCCGGGACCGGATGAGGCTCCGTTTGCCCCGGTGGTGAAGGTACAGCGCAGGACGCTGGGCAACCAACTGGAAATTGCCTCGGAGTTCCGCCCCTTCCAGGAGATTGACGTCCACGCAAAAGAGTCAGGCTACATCAAGAGCCTCCATATCGACTGGGGGACCCACGTCAAGACGGGTGAACTGATGGCGGTGCTCGAGATCCCGGAGCTTCAAGAAGAAGTGGAGCGCGACAAAGCGGCCGAGCAGCGCAGTGAGCAGGATCTGGAGCGCGCGAAAGCGGAGCTGACGCGCGATCGCTCATCTTACGACGTGGCGCACCTCACCTACACGCGCCTGGCCGGCGTTCAGAAGACCAATCCGGGACTTGTCGCCCAGGAAGAAGTGGATGTGGCTCAGGGCAAGGACGACGAAACCAAAGCCCAGGTGTCGGCGAGCCTGGACGCGGTGTCCGCCGCGGAGCAGGAGCTGGCGGCCGCCAAGGCCACCTTGCAGAAGGATCAGGCGCTGTTTGCGTATGCGCGCATCACGGCACCCTTTGATGGCGTCGTGACCGAGCTCTACGCCTATACCGGCGCACTCCTGCCGGCCGGCACCTCAACCAGCCAGAACGGCCTGGCGCTTTGTCATCTTTCCCAAAATGACCTCCTGCGCTTGGTAATTCCCGTACCGGAGACGGTAGTTCCCGACGTGCGCATCGGCGAGTCCGTGCAAGTGCGCGTGACAGCTTTGAACAAGAGGTTCCAAGGCAAAGTGATGCGATTCTCAGACCAGATCGATATGCAGACTCGCACCATGCACACCGAGGTCCAGGTTCCCAATCCTAACTACGAAATCGTGCCCGGCATGTACGCCTACGTTGAGCTTCCCACGGCGCAGAGCGTGAACGCGCTGGCCGTGCCCATTCAGGCGGTGCGGCGAACCGGAGACGGTGAGGGAGCGGTTTTGGTGGTGAACCAGCAGCACGCGATCGAGCCCCGCAACGTGAAGCTGGGAATGGAGACCGCGGATGAAGTGGAGATCACGTCTGGTTTACAGGAGAACGAACGGGTGGTTTTTGGTGAGCAGAACCGCTATCGGCCCGGTGAGACTGTGAAACCGCGAGAGGTGGAGTCAGCCGGTATGAACGGGAGTCAATAAATGGCCAGGTTTTCACTTCGCTATCCCTATTTCATCGTGGTGATTTGCCTGGTCGCCCTCGTGCTGGGCGTCTCCAGCGTGGTGCGCATGCCGGTGGACCTTTTCCCGCCCATCAACATTCCCGTGGTGGAGGTGGCGACGTTTTATAACGGCATGCCGCCGCAGCAGATCGAAGCTGATATCACCGACACCTTCGAACGATTCTTCACGCTGGGCAGCTCCATCGACCACATCGAGTCCCGCTCGCTGCCCGGCGTGAGCCTCATCAAGGTCTACTTTCAGCCGGGCACCAGTGCTGACGCCGATGTGACGAACGTAGCGAACCTGGCCATGGCGGACCTGCGGCGGCTGCCGCAAGGGACGCTCCCGCCGGTCGTCCTCTCGGTGGGCGCTTCGACGCTTCCGGTGTGCCTGCTTACGGTGGAGGGCCGGGGATTGACGGAAACCCAACTTCACGACTATCTGCAATACCAGATCCGGGATCAGATTGCCGGCGTACCCGGCGCCACCGTGCCGCCTCCGTTTGGAGGGAAGTACCGGCAGATCATGGTCTACACGGACCCGCTCCAGCTTCAAGCTCATCAACTGAGCCCGATGGACGTGGTGCGCGCGGTGGATGACTCAAACCTGATCCTGCCCGCAGGAGACGTCCGCATCGGGCCGCTCGACTACAACATCTACACCAACGCCCAGGTGCCGAACGCGAAGGCGCTGAACAGCATTCCCTTGAAGACGGTGGGGCAGAACTCCGTGTATCTCTCGGATGTGGGCAAGGCGGTGGATGGGTCTTACACCCAATACAACGTCGTTCGCGTCGATGGCCAGCGCTCGGTCTATGTGCCGGTGATGAAGCAGGGCGGAAATACCAACACCATCGCGGTGGTTGATGGTATTCGGGAAGCAATCCAGCACCTTCGGGATATTCCTGAGCAGCTTGCCACGCACGTGGTGTTTGATCAGTCACTGTTCGTGAAGCAGGCCATCAACACCGTGATGCACGAAGGCGGCATGGGCCTGGTGCTGACGGGTCTGATGATCCTGCTGTTTCTGGGCAGCCTCCGCGCCACCTCGGCCGTATTCCTCTCAATTCCGCTTTCCGTGATGGTCGCCTTTTTCTGTCTCTACCTGGGCGGGAAATCGATCAACAGCATGGTGCTGAGCGGACTGGCGCTTGCCTTCTCGCGGCTCATCGACAACTCCGTGATCGTCCTCGAGAACATCTACCGGCACATGGAGTCCGGCGAATCGCCCGAGGTCGCAGCGGAAAAGGGGGCGAATGAAGTGGCGCTGCCGGTGCTCGCCATTACCTTTGCCACGGTGGTGGTGTTCTTCCCGGTAACGTTCCTTTTCGGCGTCAGCAAGTTTCTGTTCACGGCGCTGGCGTCCGGCGTCGTGCTCTCCTTGTTTGCCTCTTATTTCGTGGCGATCTCCGTGGTACCGCTCTACTGCTCGCGAATTTTGAAGCCGATTCTGCACGATCACGCGCTGGAAAATGAGGCGGCGTCCGCGGAGCTGCTGAGCGGCCATCAGCCGCCCGCGAAGCGGTCTTGGGGCCAGCGCTTCCAGGCCGGTTTTAACGCGAGGTTTGAAAGAATGCTGGATGCCTATCAGGCCCGCGTGCAAACGGCGCTTGACCATCCGCGCGCCGTCCTGCTGGGACTGGCGGGAGTATTCGTGCTCAGCCTTTTCATCTACCCGTTCATCGGCACCGCGTTCTTCCCGCGCACCGATGCCGGCCAGTTTGTAATCAATCTCAAAGCGCCCACGGGAACTCGCCTCGAACTGACCGAGCAGTATGTCAAAAAGGTGGAGGACATCATCCGCCAGACGGTGCTGCCCGCGGACTTCAACACCATTGTCTCCAACATTGGCGTCATGCCAGACTTTTCGGCGCTGTTTACTTCGAATGCCGCCATGCACACCGCCTTTGTGCAATGCGATCTGAAAACTGATCATCGCGTCAGCAGCTTTGAGTACATGAGGCGAGTGCGGGAGCGCATCCAGAACAAGTTACCGGAACTCCGCACTTACTTCCAGTCCGGCAGCCTGGTGGATGCGGTGCTCAATCAAGGCGTGCCTGCGCCCATCGATGTCCAGGTGAGCGGTATGGACCTGAACCAGGACGAAGACATCGCACAGGGGCTGGCGCGGCAATTTCGCGCCGCGCGCGGCATCAGCGACGTCTACATTCCCCAGGATATGGATTACCCGGCGTTGCAAATCAACGTAAATCGCGAGCGCGCCAGCGAGTTGGGCTTGAGCCCGAAGGAAGTGATCGACAATCTGATCACGTCTTTGACTTCGGACATCATGATCGCGCCCAGTTACTGGGTTGACCCGCACTCCGGCAACAATTATTTCGTCACCGTTCAGTATCCCGACAACCAGATCAAGTCGATCAGCGATCTCGTCACCATGCCGCTGCACGCGCCCACGCTCAATCGTCCCACTTATCTGAACCAGGTGGCGCAGGTGACTCCGATCCTGACGCCAACCGAGGTAGACCATTACGCGCTGGAACGAAACGTCGACATTTATGTCGCTCCGTCAGGAGAAGACTTGGGCAGACCGTATCAGGAAATTCAAAAGATCGTGGCCAACACCAAGCTGCCCAGCACCAACTTCCGGGTGGACATCCGGGGCCTGGTTTTGACGATGGAGTCGTCATTCCGCAGCTTCGGCCTAGGTCTCATTTTGGCGATTCTGCTGGTTTACCTGATCCTGGTGGCCCAATTCGCGTCATTTATCGATCCATTTATCATCCTGGTGGCCATTCCCACCGGCCTAATCGGCGTCATCGTTACGCTGTTTCTGACGGGCACAACCCTTAATATTCAGTCGCTGATGGGCGTGGTGATGATGACCGGTATGGTGGTGTCGAATAGTATTCTGATCGTCGATTTCACCCGTATTCTGAGAGAAGAAGGAAAGACTGTGAGGGAGGCCGTCATTACAGCGTGCCGCATCCGCTTGCGGCCGATCTTGATGACCTCCCTCGCCACCATCGTGGGGCTTCTTCCCATGGCTTT
>JASHYZ010000225.1 GCA_030042795.1 Terriglobia bacterium
CTTTGGCCATCCGCCACCCAGACCTCGGGCACTCCAAGGCGAGCGTAAATGGGTAGCTTGCTCACTGCGGGACGGGTGATCTCAATTTCGATCACCAGGTCAGGGGGAGGGTCAACGGAAAGATCGATTTCTTCTTTGGTGAGAATGCGTTCAACGTTTTGGAGGTAAAAGCAGGAATCCGGCTCCAGTCCCTGCTCGAGTTCGCGTCGACGGAAGGTGGCGGAACCAAGGCCTTTGAACTCCAGGCCCCATTCCTCCGCCACGAGTTCGACGATGCTGGCGGTGACCACCTTCAGCTCTTCGTGCTTGGTCGATGGACTCATGATCTCGAGCATCCCGTGGTCATATGTGATCCGCGGTGAACTGGAGTCCGCGTGGGCTTCCAGTAATCCCTCATACGTTTCCCAACTAACGCGGTTCATCAACACCCGCTGTTCACGAACTTGCAGAGGAACGTCTAGTATAGTTGACACTTTTCCCTTCCTCCCGTTAGGGCACCCACTCGATCACCAACATACATCCCGGTTGGCCGCAGGCGCAACGTGGAAGCCGTTATTTCGGTTGCGCTGCCTACGTCATCTCCGCTTTGCCATGAGCGAGTTCCGACGCCCTCAGAATCCGGGGCATGGCGAACCCAACTCGATTCACCTTGTCTTCAGGCCCGGATTGTATGAGAATGACAAGCTCAGTTAGCAAAAACTAATACGGGTAGGAGCCGACCATGAAAAGACTGCAGTTTGGCTTTCTGCTGCCGTGCCTTTTAGGCCTCGCCACAGGGGTGCTCGGTGTGGACCAGCCGAAGCTCCCTCACGTCGAATTTACTGACCAGAAGCTTGACAACGGCCTGCGCGTGATTATCGCCGTGGACCGCACGGCGCCGGTCTTCGGAATCGACGTCTGCTACAACGTCGGGTCGCGAAACGAACGGCCCGGCCGCACGGGCTTCGCGCACCTGTTCGAGCACATGATGTTTGAGGGCTCGGAGAACGTAGGCAAGGGCGAGCATTTCATCCTGGTGCTGAATAACGGAGGCAACATGAACGGCACCACCAACGAGGATCGCACTACTTACTTCGAGGCGCTTCCCAAGAATCAGTTGGACCTAGCGCTATTCCTGGAAAGCGACCGGATGCGCTCGCTGAACGTCAACCAGTCAAACCTCGATAACCAGCGGAACGCTGTGCAGGAGGAGAGGCGCCTCGGTGAGGACAATCAGCCCTATGGGCACGCTTTTGAGGACGTCGATAACCTCGCCTACGACAACTTCGCTTACAAGCACTCCACGATCGGCTCGATGAGAGACCTGAACGCAGCGTCCGTCGAGGACGTCAAAGACTTCTTCCGCATTTACTACGCCCCGAACAACGCTGTGCTGACGTTGGTGGGCGATCTAGACCCGGCTGAGACTCTGGAAAAGGTTAAGAAATACTTCGGTAACATTCCTTCTCAGCCGGCGCCGCCCGCGATCGACACGACGGAGCCTGAACATTACGGTGAGCGTTCGGAAACGGTGATGGACCCTCTGGCCCGCCTGCCGTTGGTGGTGGTGGCCTACCACATTCCGGCCGGGAACACGCCTGACAATTACGCCATGCAGGTGTTCGCCAATGTGCTGGGCGCAGGGCAGAGTTCCAGGCTCTACCAGCACTTGGTGAAGGAGAAGCAACTGGCCACTCAGGTGTTCGCTGAAGCAGACGCCCGCCGTGGTCCAAGCATGCTTTACGTTTACGCCTTCCTACGTCCCGGTGTGAAACCGGAGGACTGCAAACAGGCCATTCTTGATGAAATTGCCGCTGCGCAGAAGGACGGCATCACCGCGCAAGAACTGGAGAAGGCCCAAGTCCAGCTTTTGCGTGGCCAGTTCCAGTGGAGGCAAACCGACATGGGTGAGGCAATTCGCCTTGGCAATGACGCCGTCTATTTTGACGATCCAAACCTCATCAATACCGCCATGGACAAATATGACGCCGTGACCGCGGAACAAGTGAAGGCGGCTGCGCAGAAATACCTGGTGGCTAACTACCGCGTAGTGGTGACGGATGCGCCCGCGCCGCAGCAAGGCAAGGCAGGGCATGCCACCAAGGAGGGGAGGTAAACATGACTATTAAGCGCGGGTTCTTGAGCTTGTTTTCGAACGTATCGCTAGTACTCCTAGCTGCCGCCATTCCCGCTTTGGGTCAGGCCGGGGGCGCCAAAGAGGAACATGGCGCCGAACTCTCGAAAGTTGTCCGGCTGAACCGTGCTCCGGTGAGCAATGAGATTCTCAAGGTCCATCTGCCCAGGCCCGTGGTCACGAAGCTGCCCAACGGGCTTACCGTTCTGGTGCTCGAGCAGCACAAGTTGCCGACGGTGAATTTCATGCTCTGGATTGAGACCGGCTCCTTGTCAGATCCGAAAGATATGCCCGGCCTCGCCGGCTTCACGGCCGAAATGCTGCGGGAGGGAACACCGCATCGCACCAGCGCCCAGTTGGCAGCCGACGTCGATGACATTGGCGCCACACTAATGGCCACGGCGCCCTTTGGCTCCACGCATTCCAGCATCACAGCTTCGGGTTTGGCTCCTAGCGCCAACCAGGTAATGGAGTTGATGAGCGACACGGTATTGAATCCGACCTTCCCCAGCGACGAACTCGAAAAGTACAAGCAGCGGCAACTTTCCGAGCTTGAGCAGGAGCGCTCCCAGCCTTTCATCCTGGGTCAGGAAAAATTCCGGCGGGCGGTGTACCAGAGCTTTCCCGCGTCGGTGACCTTGCCCACGGCGGAATCCATCAAGGCTGCCACGCCGGAACGCCTGAAGGAATTTCACGACCACTACTACGTCCCCGGCAATGCCATTCTCGGAATCGTGGGCGATGTGAAGCAGGACGAAATTATGGATGCGGTCCGCAAGTATTTTGGCGATTGGAAGGGAGCACCCGTCTCTAAAGACGATTGGAGCAAGCTCCCGCAGCCCGTTTCCAGCAAGATCTACCTGGTGGACCGGCCTGACTCCGTGCAGGCCAACATCCTGGCTGGTAACTACGGCGCGCGCCGCTCGGACTCTGACTATCCGGCGCTCATTGTGATGAATCAGGTGCTGGGTGGTGGGCCTCAGGCGCGGCTGTTCCTGAACCTGCGTGAGGAGCATGGCTACACCTACGGCGCTTACAGCCGCGCCGGCGACGACAAGTACCGCGAGGTGTGGCAGGCGAATACCGAGGTGCGCAACGCCGTCACCGACGGATCGATGGAGCAATTGATGGCGGAATTCAAGCGCATTCGGGACGAGAAGGTGCCGGAGAGTGAACTCAACGAAGCCCGCCATGCTATCGTGGCTGCTTTTGCGCTCTCGTTGGAACAGCCCCAGCAACTCTTGCAGCGATGGATGATTGTGCAAAGCGAAGGCTTGCCGACGGGCTATTGGGACCGCTACCCCGTGGAGGTCGCAGAGGTCACGGCGGAACAGGTCCAAGCCGCGGCCCAGAAATATGTCGATCTCCCCCATCTGCAAATCGTATGCGTGGGTGATGCCAAACAACCGGGAAACGACCAGAAGCAGACCATCCGCCAGGTGCTCGAGAAGTACGGCGCGGTCGAAGTCTATGACACCAACGGGAAGAGGGAAGATTGAGCGATGGTAGATGAACGAACTGTTAACCGTGAGCAACGCCACGCGGAAACAGAACCCCCCTACCGGGGATGAAGAACCGGGGACCGACCTTTTGCTGTACTGGCTCCGTTTTCGGGCATTTATAAAGGAATTTAGGTTCGGTCTCAGTGTAGCTCACGCCAGGGCGGCTGCGTTGCGAGGGTGAACCGGGGGTTCGTGATGGAAGTCGTTGACAAGGAATTGAGCGTTTTTGAGTCCATGGGGGCTCGCTTTGATATCGCCGTCCAGAAGCTGAAGCTCGATCCGGGCCTGGAAAAGTATCTGCGCACACCCAACCGCGAGATCATCGTACACATCCCGGCCACGATGGATGACGGCCGTCTTGAGGTGTTCGACGGCTTTCGCGTGCAGCACAGCATTGCGCGCGGCCCTTGCAAGGGAGGCGTGCGCTACGGACCCAACGTAACCCTGGATGAAATCCGAGGGCTGGCCGCTGAAATGACGTGGAAGTGCGCCGTGGTGAACATCCCTTTCGGCGGCGCCAAAGGCGGTGTGGTCTGTGACCCTGCGAAGCTCAGTTCCGGGGAGGTAGAGCGCATCACCCGGCGCTACACGGCGGAGATTCTCGATTACATCGGGCCTGAGCGCGACGTCCCCGCTCCTGACATGAACACCAACGAGCAGACCATGGCCTGGATCATGGACACTTACTCCATGCACGTGCGGCACACTACCACCGCCGTTGTGACGGGCAAGCCCATTGATCTGGGAGGCTCAAAGGGCCGGCGAGAGGCGACGGGGCGCGGTTGCATGATGACGTGCGATGAGGCACTGAAGCGGTTCGGGAGAAACCGCGAGTCTACCCGAGTAATCGTCCAGGGCTTCGGCAATGTGGGATCGCAGGCCGCACGGTTGATGCATGAGTCCGGCTATAAGATTATCGGCGTGGCCGACATTGCGGGAGGCGTTTTCAATACCCACGGCCTTGATGTAGCAACTTTGCTGGAGTATGTGGCCGAGCACAGGACCGTTCAGGGCTTTCCGGGCGGCGAGCCCATCGGTAACATCGAGATTCTGGAGCAGGACTGTGACGTGCTGCTCCCCGCCGCCACCGAGAGCGTAATCAACGCCCGGAATGCCGATCGGATCAAGGCGCACATCTTGGTGGAAGGCGCGAATAGCCCTACCACTCCGCCGGCAGACGCCATCCTGTTTGATCGCGGGGTGTTTGTGATTCCGGACATCCTGGCGAACGCCGG
>JASHYZ010000226.1 GCA_030042795.1 Terriglobia bacterium
CTCCTGCCGCCACGGCCGGCACCGGCGCCTGCACCACAAACCAGTTCGTCACGGGCGTGAACCTAAGTACGTCCCCCAACTGCAGCCAGCCTGCTTTCTCGAACCTAAGCGGCACGGCGACAGCAGCCCAGCTTCCGGCGGCCACTTCGTCGGCGCAAGGCTCGGTGGAACTGGCGCAAGACCTCACCGGTAGCGCGGCGGCTCCCAAAGTGGCCGGACTGCAAGGCAATCCGGTGTCGAGCGCCACCCCGACCTCGAATCAGATTCTCACCTGGAATGGCACCAGTTGGGCACCCGCTAATGCGCCTGCAACTGGCGCTCAAATCGCTCAAGACCTAGGAGGCACTACTTCTGCTCCGAAGGTGGTGGGACTGCAAGGTAATCCGGTTTCCAGCACAGCGCCCACTTCCAATCAGGTCCTAACATGGAACGGTACGGCTTGGACGCCCACGGCTCCTGCCGCCACGGCCGGCACCGGCGCCTGCACCACAAACCAGTTCGTCACGGGCGTGAACCTAAGTACCTCTCCCAACTGCACCCAGCCCGCTTTCTCGAACCTCAGCGGCACAGCGACGGCGGCCCAGCTTCCGGCGGCCAGTTCGTCGGCTCAAGGCGCGGTGGAACTGGCGCAAGACCTCACCGGCAGCGCTACCGCTCCCAAAGTGGCCGGACTGCAGGGCAACCCGGTGTCGGGCGCCACCCCGACCTCGAATCAGATTCTCACCTGGAACGGCACCAGTTGGGCTCCGGCCAACGCGCCGGCCACGGGCGCTCAAATCGCTCAAGACCTAGGAGGCACGACAGCGGCCCCGAAGGTGGTGGGGCTGCAAGGTAATGCGGTCTCTGCGACTGCGCCCACTTCCAATCAGGTCCTAACATGGAACGGTACGGCTTGGACGCCCACGGCTCCTGCCGCCACGGCCGGCACCGGAGCCTGCACAGCAAACCAGTTCGTCACGGGCGTGAACCTAAGTACCTCTCCCAACTGCACCCAGCCCGCTTTCTCGAACCTCAGCGGCACGGCGACAGCAGCCCAGCTTCCGGCGGCCAGTTCCTCAGCGCAGGGCGCTGTGCAGTTAGCTCAAGACCTTGGGGGCAGCGCGACCGCCCCCAAAGTGGCCGGACTACAAGGCAACCCGGTGTCGAGCGCCATGCCCGCGTCAAATCAAGTTCTCACCTGGAGTGGCAGCAACTGGGTTCCGGCCACACCAGCCGCCACAGGCGCTCAAATCGCTCAAGATCTCGGCGGCACGACAGCGGCCCCGAAAGTGGTCGGCCTGCAAGGTAATCCCATTTCCTCCACAACTCCCACTAACGGCCAGTGTCTGACGTATAGCGGCGCCCAATGGGGGCCCGGAGCCTGCGCTTCTGGTTCCGGGACAGCAGGCGGGTCAACGACTCAAGTGCAGTTCAACAATAACGGCTCGTTCGGAGGCGCCACGAACTTTACGTACAACGCAACCACCGGTTCGGTCTCCATCGCGCCCGCGTCCAGCCAGGATGCCGTTGCGCTGACCCTTGCCCCTTCGGTGTCAAATCCAACCGCGGACGTCTTTCAGGTTTACCAGACGGGCGCCACACCGAGTAGCACTTGTGCGACCAATACCAAGTGCGCGTTCGCTGTCCAAAGCAACGGGAATCTGTACTTCGCCGGCAACAACGCCACCTATGGCGCAGCGAACCAGGCCACGCAATCCTACTTTCGATTGTATGGCAGCGTCACCGGCAGCAGTAATCTGGCTCCACCCTACTTTCAGTTCCTGAGCGGAACCGGGAGTACACAAACTAACCTTTTCTCTTCAATCAGCCAGAGTGGGACTCTCTGCGCGGGATCGTCCGTTCCGGGTGGGGATTGCGGGCCAGGGCAGCAATTGGTGCTCAACCCGATGACGACGGCCGGCGACCTGATCGTCGGCGGCTCGGTGGTACTTGGAACAGCGCAGCCCACACGGCTGGGGATCGGGTCAGTTGGCCAGTGCTTACAGGTGCTCACCAGCTCTACTCTTGGCTACGGCAGTTGCAGCGGCACTGGCGGCAGCGGAACAGTTACCAGCATCGGACTTTCGATGCCCGCAGGCTTTACCGTGGGCGGCTCTCCCGTTACCACCTCAGGGACAATCAGTGTGTCGGGACCCTTAACCACGGAAGGCGATCTGGCTTACTACCATTCGAGCGCTTGGTCACGGTTGGCGGTAGGTACGAGCGGCCAATGCTTAATCTCGAACGGGACCGATCCGGCGTGGAGCTCATGCGGTGGCGGTGGTGGAGGTGTTACCAGCGTTGGTCTGTCGCTGCCCAACATTTTCTCTGTGTCCGGTAGTCCGGTTACTTCCACGGGTACGCTGACAGGTACATTGGCAACCCAAAATGCCAACCTCGTGTGGGCCGGGCCGGCGTCCGGTGTGGCCGCGGCGCCAACCTTTCGCAGTCTGGTAAAGGCAGATCAATATTCCACCACCACGTACACAGACCAAGCTAACACCTGGACCGCAGGAGCCCAGAATATGAGCGGGGCCGCCTCGTTCAGCGTCCCCGTAGCCGCAGGGCTTACAGCCACGGCTAACGGACAGATCGGTTACGATTCCACCGCCAATGTGCCGCACATGGCGGTAAACTCGGCAGACGCGAAAGTCGCCACATTCACGGGAACGCCAACCACGGGCGACTGTGTGCAGTGGCTTAGCGCAACGCAGATCGGCGACCAGGGGAGCCCTTGCGGTTCTGGAGGCGGTGGCGCTTCAGCGCTCTCCTCGCTGACGGCCGCGACCGCTTCGGCCACCCTCGCGAACGGAAATTTCCCGCAGACCTGGAACTGGGCTCAGACCACGGCATCACAAAGCGGCATCACCTTTGGCGAGACCTCTGCAGCCACCGGGTCCGGCGATAGTGAAGTCAAAATATCGACCCAAAGTAACTCGACGGCCACTCCGCTTGCCATCGCACAGGGCTCGCAGACCGGGACGACCACACCTCCTGCACTGAGTCTAACGACCACCTGGAATAACTCCAGTTTGGTTGGCTCTGGCATCCAACTGGCAGTTACCAACACAGCGTCCTCGTCATCTTCAACCCTCTTGAACCTCCTAAGCGGTTCTAGCGGGACTACCTCCGAATTTAGCGTCACCTCGAATGGAAACGTGACCTCAGCGTCGAACATGCAGACCGGCACATTCATCGGCACCGTTTTAGAGGCTTCCACCTCATCTATTGGTATTGCCCTGACTGTAAAGAGCGGCGCTGACACTGCTGCGAATGCCGCAGGGGGCCTATTAACCGTTCGGGGGTGCAACAACACAAGCACCAGCAGTTCATCTTCCTCGGCTGCAGGTTGTCCGGCTCTCTTCATGGGCGGCAGCAACTCGACTCCAAATGCGAGCACTTCCGCGGGCGGCGTCGAGATCGGGCCCGGACAGAGCACTGGTTCAACTCAGGGCCTCCAGGGACTCTATGCCCAGTATTTTTCGTACATCAAAGGTACAACTGTCACGCAATGGAACCTGGAGTGTTTCTCAGCCGCCATGACGAGCGCAGATTGCGGGGCTAGCCCCGGAAACTGGATCGGCGTGGCGGAGGTCGTAAACACCAACACCGTTCAGGTGGTTGCCTCCGGTCAAGTCCCAGTTAACAGCAGCAACTCTGCGACAGTGGGGGATACGTTCTGCGCGGGCTCGACGGCTGGAAAGGGTACGGACAGCGGAGGGACGACAGCCTGTGCCTTAGGGTCTCAGATCGGCATCGTGGCGGCGGTCTCCGGAACGTACAAACTACCCGACGGTACCAGCTTCACGGCGTCCGCCACTCTACCGTTGATTCAAATTGCGAGAGACTGACGTGAGCACCGTACACCTGGAGGGCGCTACCACCGGTCGAAAAAAAGCTCGGGGATCGGCCAGTAGGCCCAGCCGATTTTCAGGAGGTTAGCATGCTCACACTCGAACTAGGAAAGCTTGAAGAACTGGAGCCGGAACACGCGACAGAGGCTGTGACCGGAGACCGTATTCTGCGCCACGCGCGTTCGTACGTTCTGGGTCACGGAGAGGAGCGCACGAGGCTCAACTCAATCAGCATCATTGACAAGGCTCGCGTTAGGGTACACCGACAAAGCGCGCGACTCAGAAGTGACTAGTGCTTGGTTGCGTTAATTCGTGGACCATTGGCTGAGCGACGGACACTTGAATTTCACGACAGCCTAGCGCTCTTTCCGCGGTACCCGAACTTATTCAACTTAGGACTAGTCAAGTCAGCGGTATTGGAGAAAAGGCGCAAGGTATGAGTACGGCGCGAGATGGCTGTCAGCAAGTGAACAACAGGCGTAAACAAGCCGGGTTGAATGGTGGGTAATGAACTCCTCAGACCTTGTAAAGCTCGTGGTGTTGTGGGGTCCCGGGATATTCGTCGTGTGGGCCTTCTTGTCAGTCCTGAGGAAGTTTGGGGATCGTTGGCTCGACCGACACTATCAGTACAAGCGCGCAAAAACCGA
>JASHYZ010000227.1 GCA_030042795.1 Terriglobia bacterium
AAGGAGGGATCACCGGCGGACGAGGCCAAAAGCATCACTCTTCGTCATCTCTCCCAGACTGCAGCGGAGGGGGCGAACGTCATCTTCGAACGGCTGCACGCTCTCGCCGGGGAGCTTTCCCAAGCCGTCAGGGAGGCTGGTGAAGCCTTGGGAAGCTCGCCTCCTGCAGGTGAAGAGGCGCTGGATTCCGCCGTGAAGGAAATGCCGCGATTCGACCCTGGTCCCTTGCAGGTTGCTGTGAAGAAGGACTTCTTCAAATTCCTCGGCCGCGGCTTTGCGAAGCGTCGGCTGGAAGGGATGCTCGTCGAGCAGATCGGCGACCCCGTTGACGAAGCGTTCCAGAACTACGGCAGATTACTCGAGTCCTGGATTCGCAGGACGTTGGCCGAATTACGCCGCCAGTTCGACGCTCGGGCCGATGAGTATCGCGCCCGGCTGGAGCGCTTGAGCGGCGCGCGCGGTGTCGAAGCGCTGGAGGGCGAGGGGGTTCGGCAGTCTTTGAACGCACTCTCTCAGTTTCGAGTTGCGGAAGCCGTCCCGGCCGGCGGAGGCAGCAGGTAAAACCGTGATCGCCAAATCCTCAAAGGACGCAGCGAGTCCAGTCGCGCAGAGTCGAAAACAGAGGAAGCCAAGTTGGTTCGCGAGGACGGCGTTGGAACGAGGGCTGGCCGGCGGTGGATGCCCCGTCTGCAGCAGCCTCCGTCACGTGGTCCGCCGTTGCATCTTCAGCTTTCTGTACGAAGGTATGATGTCGGGCTCGGCGCGGAAGCGGTTTCTTGAAGGCGGCGGTTTCTGCCGCGAACACTTCTGGCAAGCAAAAGCGATCGAGGCGGATTGCTGGACGGACGGCTTCGGCGTCGCCATTCTCTGCGAGAACCTGCTCGCCCGATCCCTGAACGACGTCGAGCGCATGCCCAACGCCGAGCGTGCAAAGAAAACCTCTATTTTCGGAATGCACAAGCCATCCAACGGGACGCCGGCCGAATGCGGCGTGATATCCGGTTCAGGATGCACGGTCTGTGCCACGCTTAAGGAGTCTGAAAACCACTACCTCGCGGTGTTGGAGAACTTGCTTGAGGAAGCGCAATTCAGTCAGCAGTACCAGCGTTCTCCGGGCTTGTGTTTCTATCATCTTCGGGTGAGCGCCGGGCAATGGAGTTCAGCGGCCGCTTTGAGGCTTGCCAGGAGTACGGCGAGCAGAGTTGTCTGTGAACTGATCGCTGACCTACGCGAATTTCAACGTAAGCACGACTACCAATTCAGGGACGAGCCGCGAGGCGCGGAGTCAGCCTCGCCCGAGCGCGCGCTAGAGTTTTTGGTCGGACCGAGGACAGAGTGGGCAGGCTTTGCCGATCTTGTGCCAGCTCGACGACATGATCGGTAGGGGTGCCGAAGGGATATTCATTGCGATCGGGCAGCGCTCCGTTTCGTCGCCGGAAATTGCTTCGTGCCTACTTCGTGCCCGGTCATGAGGTACTCGACATAGGCCGACTTGATTTTGATCCGAGTTCCGTATTGGTACCGCGCGTCGGAGGCGAGCGCGCACATTTTCACGATGGCGCCGGGAACGCTCCTGCTCAGTTCAAGGACCTCTTCACGAAAATCAGTGAGGTCTAACCGGGCGAGACCGAAGCGTTCAATACAATTCTCGAGCAATTCCTGCGCCGCTGGACGAGGAAGCGGACCGAGCGACAGTCGCTCCCGGTCGCCCCAATAAAAGAAGTGGTTGAACCGGGATATCGTCTGTTGAGCTTCCGCGCGGGGCACAAGATACACTGGAGTGCGGCGCATCCAAAACAGCTCTTTCACCACCTTCGCCACGGCGCGCGTCAGCGGTGGAAGATGATCGAGGAAAATCCGATAGTCGCCGCCCTCGACCGCGCGGTAGACAGTTCCCTTTAGACGACTGGTGGATAGTTCCTTGAGCCAGCCGGCAAAGCTAAATGATGAGACTTTCTCTGTTTGGAGCTGCCTCCGCAAGCGAGGATCATCGGCTTCGTACAGCGCGCGGATCAACCGCCGCAACAGATCTTGCAGGTCCTTCACCCCCGCAAAGTATAAGCAACGCGCCGCAACGCTTGCGGGAAGCGACTGGATGGCGTGCGAGACCAAGGCGGTCTTGCCGATTCCGGCAGGACCTTCAATCGTCAGGCTTTGAGCGCCGAGGATAGCTGCGCGTAAACGGCGCTCTTCACTTTCGCGGCCAAGGAATAGGGATAAGCCCGCCCATTCGCCGCTGCTCGCGGGCCGCAACCCGTTCGGGTCATTTTGGGGAGCTTGCATGGCTCAAGGCCTTCAAAGCTCGATCGGCTGCAATCCTGACTCTCAGAGCGCCTTCCCGGCTGAGCCGGTGAAGCAGCGAGGCAGCCTGAGCATCGCCAATACGCCCGAGGGCAGTTACGGCCGCCTCTTGGAGGTAGAAGTCCGAAGTAGATGCCGCCAGCTCAATGAGCGGTTTGACGGCAGTTCTCGACCCAAGCTCGCCCAGGATGGTTGCAGCGCGGACGGGAACGGTGGGCTCAGGGTGGTAGAGCGCCTGGAGAAGTTTTTGTTCGTAGCTGTCGCCTGCCAAGTCACGAATGTCAGTACCGCAGACCAGGCAGACCGATCCCAGACCAATTTCACTCCAGCAATTCGGGCAAAAGCGAGTCAGCGGCATTGGTACTCCGCAGCATTCGGCAAAGTGTAGATGACTCCAGCGCCCACACCCATGAGCACAGCGGCAGACGCGAAGGCTGCCGTGGGCGATAACTTTGCCCAAACAACTCCGACTAATGTGCTCGCCACAAGATCTCCGACCCCGTTTACCGTCCCGAGGACCCCATAGGCGGCGCCACGAGCTCCCTCCCGAACAAGGTCGGCCGTCATTGCTCCCTCCAAAGTGTCGACCACGGCGAGTGAAAAACCACCAAGGCCAAAAAGCGCCAGGAGGTAGACAACGACATCGAGCCGCCAATGAAAGGCTGCCAGGAAGCCCGCCGAAACCAACGCTTCGGCAAGATACCCGAGCGCCAGCAATCCGCGCCGGCCAACGCGGTCGGAGAGAGCACCCATTGGGTAAGAATAGGCAGCGTAGAAGAGATTGTGCCCGACGTATAAGAGCGCAGCGATCCGGGTAGCATGCTGGGCCCCGTGAGATGCTGTCAGAAGCTGCGTCGCGGCGAGGATCATGAGGGTACGCGCAAAGTCGCCCATGCCAAAAATCCCCACTCCCAAAAGAAACTGTCGGAAACCCGTCGGCAGGTTCCTCACGGCAGCAAGGAAACTTGTTTGTGGCGAAGCTGCCCGTTCTTCGTGAATCAGGAAACCAAAGGCTACTGCAGAACCCAACCCTGGAATTAACGAAAGCAGGAATACCCATCGAAAGGGGCCGGTAGGATCGCTTAATTTACCTTGGAAATAGGCAAGGAACCCGACGGCTAGAAGAGGGCCGATGATGGCTCCGATCGTATCGCCGGCCCGGTGGAACCCGAAGGCTTTACCTCGCGACTCGGCGCCGACCGAACCGGCGAGCATGGCGTCCCGGAGTGGTGTGCGGCCTCCGCGACCGAGCCAGCCTACCGCCCTGCTCATCAACACCGTTGCCGATCCATAGCAAGCGGCGAACAAGCCCGTAGAAGCTCCGGTCAACAGGTAGCCCGCAACCACGACTGGCTTGCGGTGCGCCAGCCGGTCTGAAAGCCACCCCACAGTTAGCTTCGCAGCACTTGACAGGGCATCCGCGACCCCCTCGATGATGCCCAACGCCGCCGCTGACACCCCGAGCGCTGCTAGAAAACCTGGCAGAACAGCCGTTGCCATTTCGTGTCCCGCGTCAGATAGAAGGCTCGCTACGCCCATACCCAAGACATTACGGTTCAGCCAGGTGTCTCGAGTAGGCGTTTCTTCACCGAGCTGCGGATACGCTCTCACAGTTACCTCGCCACGGCGCTACCTTTGCGGTAGATGCGCAGGAGAATCGTCAGCGCCGTCTCACGAGGCCAGAAACCTTCCGATTCACCCTCGCGGCGCCGGCGCCCAATTTCCTCAAGGACCAGTTCGGCCCCAACTTCAAAATGGGAGAGGAGTAACTCTTCGCAATTAGCTCGCAAACTGTTATCCGGCGAGTCCAAAAATTCGAGTCCCACGCGAAAGGCTCGGCGCCGCTGTGCGAGGTTGCCGTTTCGAAGGAATAAGCGTGTGGCATTGAAGCGAACGCCTTCAACGGGATCTCCCAAGAGGTCTTCAAGCCTGTCGTAGCGACCGGGCACTGGCAGTTCGCACAGAATCTCCAGAGCCCTTGCGCGACGGCGCTGACTCATTCCGCTTTCAGAGCCGTACCATTCATCCTTCGCTCTTAAGGAATCAAGTAGCGCGGGGACCGCCGCGCAACCGCATACAACAATCGCCCGACCCGCAGCTTCTGCCACGAAATCCTCCCCTAGCCAGGTGACCAGGCGTGAGATCGCGCGGGGGTCCTGCAGCTTCTCGAACGCTTCCGCCACTCCGATCAGAGGTTTCTCATCCAGGAGTTCCAGCAAAGTCTCACGCGCGTGAGGGTCGTCCGGGAAGTCCGCGAGCGCCGAAGCGGCACGACTCGCAACCGTCTCTTCCGCCAAGCGCACCGCGGGATCACGAATGTTGGCCAGGCGCTGGGTGGCGACCACGATAAGAGCAGCAAGCGCCGCGGGACCCTTCAAGATGCTGAGTCCTTCCACAGCCAGCAAGCGTCCCTCAGGCAGAGATGACGGCTTCGTTGAACGGAGGAATTCCACGAGCGCGGGCACCGAGTCCCTGCCCAAGGCAAGCAAGGCCATCAACGCCTCGCCGCTGCGGCTTGGGTCGTCGAGTTGCGCAGCGATTACTCTAGTCTTGTCCTGGACTTCCATCGCGTCCTGCTTTGCTAAGAGCTGATTTCGATCCTTACGGCCCAAGGCGGCACTAACAGTTTGATGAAAAGCCCTGCGGAACCATGTCATTCCGAGCTGAGCGAGGAATCTCGCTCTGAAACTAAAAGAACTGCGAGATTCCTCGTCGCCAATGGCTCCTCCCTTCGACTTCGCTCAAGGAGGCCGATCAAGGTCGAAGCCTCGGAATGACAGTTTGGACGAGTTTTTCAACAAACTGTTACTAAAGGTCTCTTCTTACGTGCTGCGTTTTTCCCGCAGACCAATGTGCCACGGTGTGATTGCACCGCTACGAAGCCGCGCAATTGCGCACGCCTCAAATCCCCAAAAGGGTAGGAGAAGTCAGTAGCTCACGAAAGAGCGGTAAGCGATGAACTCCTGCCATGACATCAACCCGTTACAGGAGTCATTAACCCGCAGTGGCGAGTGGTTTAGGTGGGCGAACTCCATCACCAGCTTCTATGATAACATGTTCAACGATTCAGTACAAAGCGGACGCCGGTTTACACCTACCAGTCTGCAACTCCTCACAAGGCACGAACCCCTGCATAAGCACCTCCTGACTCAGCCCTCTTCTACGCAGACCAGAGTGTAGACGGTTCGTCCAGCCGGCAGACTTGTGTGGGTCAAGATTTTCCATCGCGTTCCATTCAGCTTGTAGACTTGAGAATATGAATCATATTCTCCCACGAGGAGAAGACGATTCGTGATACTACCTTGCTTGTCAATTGTGATCTCGTGATAGCGCCCCCGCACTTGGATCGCTTGCAGCGCGTCTGCCGGCAACTCGCGCGTGTCTCCATGCTTCCACGCTCCTGAATGCTCGTCAGTTTCAGCCTTCGAGGCCATCCCGTCTTCCTCGGGGCGCAGAGCATCCCGAGTTCCCTCTAAGAGCGAAGGCCCAAGCCGCGCTGCGCAACCAAATACTCGGCCACTCTGCCGAGCACGCCCCCGTGAACAGGCCGTCTCCCTTGGGCCTCCCGCACCAGGTGAACCAGTTTCTTCCTCAACTCTGCTCCGCGCTTGTTCAGAGCCAAAAGCACGGCACTCTGTAATTGCTCAGGTGCGTGGGCAAGCAGACTCCGCGTATGAGGAATACAAAGCGCACCCTGTTCCCGCAGCCACTTCAGGGTTTCAGGCCGCTCCAATTGGTCTGCGAATTCCTTAACCCGGGCGGCCTCCTCTCGGCGGATATGCGCGCAGACATCGCAGGCATCGGATACCAAGCCATAGTCTGCACCCCGATCGAGAAACCTTAGATAGAGCGCAGCCGCAGTTTCAGCTTCGGCGGTCTTGGCAATCATCCACATGTGAAAACTGCACACATTCTCCAACGAAGTGGCGGCCGGCTCGTGAAGGTAGGAAGCTTGAAATTCCTTCAGCAGGCTACACAGAGGGCATGCGTCCTCGGACAACACGTCTGTCAAGCTTCTCAGTTGTGCTGGATTCGCTTGTGGCATCCCTTCTGCCCCAAACCAATGCTCGCCCCTGCTGCCCGGAACTGCATACGCTCGGGCTACCGCCCGGTCTGGTGGGCAACTCCGACGACGCGCTCAATTCTCAACTCATTGACTGAACTGCGCGGGTGATGAGCCCTCCGTCGAAGCCGGTAGCGCTTTGCGGTGGTACGGTACCTCAACGGCCGAAAGATGGTTTCACCAGGCTATCGCCTGGAGGTAGGAGTCGTCAGTCTCGAAGACTGCGAGACGGTCTGTTGGGCGAACCCCATCGCCACTATTGATTATACTCAACGAGCGATCGCGTGGAGAGTATTGAGTGTGATCAATCTTCGCGGGCAGGAAGACATTGGGCCACAGAAAGCGAAGGCGGAGAGAGCCGCTTTGGACCGTCTCCGCGAAGATCGCATGTCAGGC
>JASHYZ010000025.1 GCA_030042795.1 Terriglobia bacterium
GCAGCGCCGATTCGTTCACCAGGTTGGCGAGGTCGGCGCCAGAGAATCCAGGTGTACCGCGCGCCAAGATCGAGATATCCACGTCTTCAGCGAGCGGTATCTTCTTGGTATGGACCTTCAGGATGCCTTCGCGGCCGCCCACGTCAGGACGCGGCACCACCACCCTCCGGTCAAAGCGGCCCGGCCGCAGCAGAGCGGGATCGAGCACGTCGGGCCGGTTGGTGGCTGCGATGAGGATGACGCCTTCGTTTGATTCGAAACCGTCCATCTCCACCAACAGTGCGTTCAGCGTCTGCTCGCGCTCGTCGTGGCCGCCGCCGAGCCCGGCGCCTCGGTGCCTCCCGACAGCGTCAATTTCATCGATGAAAATGATGCAGGGCGCGTTCTTCTTGCCCTGCTCGAACAGGTCGCGCACGCGCGAGGCGCCCACGCCCACAAACATCTCGACAAAGTCAGAACCTGAGATGGAAAAGAAAGGTACATTCGCTTCGCCAGCGATGGCGCGGGCCAGCATCGTCTTGCCCGTTCCCGGCGGACCCACCAGCAAAACGCCCTTGGGAATGCGCCCTCCGAGCTTCTGGAATTTTTGCGGTTCTCGCAAGAAGTCGATGATCTCCTGTAGCTCCTCCTTGGCCTCATCCACACCGGCCACGTCCTTGAAGGTCACTTTCTTCTGCTGGCTTGAGAGCAGACGCGCCCGGCTCTTGCCAAAGGAAAGGGCCTTGTTGCCACCGCTCTGCATCTGGCGGAAAAAGAATACCCAGAAACCCACCAGCACCAGAATCGGCAACAGGCCATTGCCGATCCAGGTCAGCCACGGACTGGCCTGATCGCTCTTCATGGTGACGGCCACGCCTTTGTCCAGCAGGGCCTTGTAGAGGTCGGGATAATTCGCAGGTATGGTCGTTTTGAACTTGGTGTTATCCTTTTTCAAACTTCCCGAGACGTCAGTGCCAGCGATGGTGACGTCTTTGACATCACCCTGCTGCACTTCGCTGGTGAATTGCGAGAAGCTGTATTCCGCCACCCGCTCGCTGGTACTTTGGCGCACCACCATCCAAAGCAACAGCGCCGTTACAACCATGACCACCCAAAAAATGATGTTCTTAACGGCCGAGTTCACGACCCTTCCTCCTGCCCACCCCGACGGCAATGACTCCTACGCTCTAATAGCTTTGATGCATCTCCCCACCCGATCAGAGGAACTCCATTGTGTTGGTGGGCCATAAGGAAACTCGCGCCTGCCTTAATAATCTGACGCCGCAGAAAAGCGGTCGTCACAACCCAACGACGAATATCGCGCACCCAGAAACCACTTCCCTCTGCGGACCGACCGCTCGGACGACCAGCCCGCATGCACGATCTGTCTATCCCATCCAGGGTCGCTAAGCGATTGTTAACTTATTAGTTATCTTTGCCACAATCCTTATCGGTTAAATTTTACGTGCCGATTGTTATTATATTGATTGTAAACGATGTTCCCAGTTTGATTGTAATTCTGCGGCTGCACAGGCCCGGCAGACTGCCGTCGACCCGCTGACCCCCGGCGCAGTCAGGTGTTTTAGCAGTTTGTTGAAAACCCTTGTTGAACCGCGTCATTTCGAGTGGAGCGACGAATCGCGTTTTGAACGTAGAGGAACTACGAGATTCCTCATCGCCTGCGGCCCTTCGGAATGACAACGTGGGTGCGTTTTTCAACAAACTATTGGAAGGCCCGCCACATGGTTCGGCCAGCGAGAGAGGAGTCGGATTCGAACTTGGTACTGCGATGTTCACTTCGCTTCTCAGCCACCGGCGGCCCGCGAGTAAGGTTCCTCGGAAATCAGCAACCGGTAACGGCTTGGCAACCGTCTTTCGAACTGCGCTTCAAATCCTTTCGCCCAAATGACCCGGTTCGCTGCCTCCAGCACAGGCCAATAGGGGCGCTGCCAACCCGGAATACGACTCCGCTGAAAAAGCTCCTTCAACTTCAGCGGCCTGGCTGATCCTGGTGAAGCAACGCGATCCCCGGGACGCCAGTTCCGCAGGACCAGGCGGGCGCTAAGCCAGCCAGCGTCAAGCCATACGCCGTTCCCACCAGTATACTCGGTTTTCGCGTCCAGAGTACCACCCACATCAGCCAAGCTAAACTTCAGCCGAAGGTCCAGTTCGGGTACGGCCACGTCGGCGGGTAATTGCAAAGGATAGGCGAACCCGTGTCGATGAGGGCCCCGCGAAGGAGCAGCCTGATTCTGCCGCCTCTCGATGATAAGCAACTCAAACTCCCTGCGCGCCTCGATATCACCCGCAAGCCGCAGTCTCTTTCCACTTTGGCCGGCACTCGCAAGACGACTCACAGACTCGATTTCGGCGTGGGTGACCGCGGGGTGGGAACCCCAGTGCCCAGGTGGTTCTTGTGTCGACCCGGTCGCGAGGGACCGCACCTCCTCCAGCCCCTCGCGCAACACCCGCCTGGCAATAGCAGGTGGAAATTCATTGAGCTTTCGGCAATCGACCCTCAAAGCGCCACCGACGCGGACCAATAGCTTCTCCGCGCACAGGCGTCCCTGCGCGTCCAGGAAGGCCTCGTCGGCAAGCGCTTGATCCGCGAAAGCAGCGAGTGTCCGGACAACCCCGGGGTTGAATTCGCGGCTGAGCAGAGGTACCACCTCCTGCCGGACCCGGTTGCGCGCCAGGCTCGCGTCCAGGTTAGTGGTGTCGGTACGGAAGGCAATCTCCCTGGTCGCAATTTCCGCCTCCACCTCGGCCCTGGTCAGGCCGAGAAACGGACGCACGACTTGGCCGCCGGCAACGTCAACCGCAGGATGGATACCGCCTAGTCCTCGCGTCCCGGTGCCGCGGAGCAGTCGCAGTAGTACCGTTTCGGCCTGATCATTGGCGGTGTGCGCGGTGGCGACCTTATGGAGCTTGCCCTCACTCAGGAGCGAACCGAAAAAGCGATAGCGCAGTGCGCGAGCGGTAGCCTCGATATTCATCTTCTGCTCATGCGCCAGATCTCTCACGGGAGCGCCGGAGCATAGGAAATCAATCCTTAAACGGTCCGCGCATGCCCTGACGAAGCTCTCATCCTCGTCCGACTCTGCCCCTCGCAAGTGGTGGTTGAAGTGAACCACAGCTAACGTCAAGCCGGCTTCCAGGCTGTATTCCATCATGAAGTGAAGCAGTAGCATCGAATCGGGCCCGCCCGAGACGGCCACACCGACGCGGTCTCCCGGCTGGAAGAGCCGGGCCCGCTTCACGGCAACCCGCCAGCGCCTGTAAGCGCCCAGCCGCGGCCAAGAGGATGATTTTGACTTGAATTCAGATAGGTTCATTCCTCTCGCCAGTATCTTGCGGCAGCAGACCGCCTCTGCCGCTGCGATGCAGCGCCCTCCACACTGTCTCCAGGCTGATTATTCATTAACTGTTAGTTTAATAATTGTTGACAACTCAATACAATCTCTTTATGCTTGCTGTCGTTGCCTTAAGGCGCCTCGCACTGTGCCGTAGGCCACGCCCGGCCCTTAACAAACAAGACTTGCCGGGCTACAGCTTTGCGCCGCCAGAGAAGCGGCGTGCGGGAGGTAAGGCTTGCCAAACTCGATTACCCCAAAAGACTCGATTGAGCGCCGCCGGTGCGCGCGGTCGGAAACCAAGATGCCCATCACCCTGATCGTTGAAACCGTGGGCGGAACCTTCGCCTACAACCCGACCACATTCGACCTCTCGGAGCTCGGCGCGGGAATAGAAACCAATCTCAGCTTCAAGGTCGGCCAGTCGGTGAAAATCATCGCGCGCGACCGCAAGCCCGACCCTGTGAGATGCCGTGTGGCGTGGACCGGCGAGCGGCAGGACGGGACGCGGGCCACCGGAGTCGAATTCCTGCCCACTTCCACGCGATATTGGTAGTCGGCCCACAGCCCGGCACAGCGGCGGTCGGACAAAGGCCTCCCGTCCGCCTGCTGATGTACGGCACAGCCCTGTGGCAAGCTGCTTCCTCAAGGGGTTTCTTGCCACGAGCTGGGCCAGACGAAAATCTGCCGGCCTGTTTTTTTGGTTGCCCGGAGCCTACCTTCGCGGGCCCGATCCCGGTGGACCCGGAGGGGGCCGCCACCTCTGAATCACTTCGTCGAATCTGAGCAACTGGTCGGGGTTAAGAATCTGACGAATTTGGTTGTCGGTCTCCTGACGTAACGCTTCAAATTGCGGACGCACCTCGGAATGCAAGGCGTCGTACTTTTTTCTTGACTCACTGAGGATCTGAGTCAGTTGACCAGTTTGCTGAGCACTCAGCTTCAGTTCCTGGGTCAAGTATTTAATGAAGTCGCGCGGCTGCATGGGTCGGCGCCAGTGCCCGCCGTACCATGCATACAGGAACAGACCAACCCCTCCGACGATCACTCCCAGCAAGAATGTCGAGAGGAAATAGAAATAAGCCCTCTGCTTCATCGGCTTTAGTGGCTCCCAGGCTGCGGAGCGAACTCGAAATCGCTGTCCATCAACTGGCCCGAATAGACCGGATAATTCTGTGCTGCCATCGTTTCGGGCTGCGTTGCTTCAATTTCGGCCGCCACCGCAGTCGACCGGACCGGACTCGATCTGGGTACGACGAGAACGGCGAATAACAAGAGCGCTGCCAACAGGGCGGCATAGACAAACCGGCGCCCTGCCCGTTCCAGGAAGAATTCGCCCGCCCGCTGAGCTCCGGATGCGTCCTGGAGGTTACGCACCAAGCGGCTGGCGAACCCAAGGCTGGGCTCGGGTATCGATTGCATAGCCAGCCCTCGCAGCCCGGACCGTAGCCTGGCCCAATCTCGTGCGTAAGCAGCGCAGGCTGGGCAGGCGGAAAGGTGCTCCTCCAGTGGCGCGGAGCGCCCTCCATTTTCGAGCAAACAACGGCGTGCCTGTCCGCAACGCATAATCTACCTCCCTTGCCGCCAACGATGGTAATCCGCCAACATCCTTTTGCGAGCGCGGTGCAAACGGACCTTTACTGTGCTGGGTCTCAGCTTCAGTAAATCGGCAATCTCCTCCACGGACAAATCTTCAAGCTCTTTCAAGCTCAGAATCACACGATCCTGGGCTGGAGCCCGTTCCAACAGTTTCTCCGCCAGCTCACGATTCTCGAGATCGGCCTCGAGCCGTTCGCCAGCCGTCGCGTGGCTCTCCACGCCAGCTTCCAACGCTTGCTCACTCTCTTCGGAGATCTCCGAAAAGTAAGTGACCCGGGAGGCGCGCCGGCGGCGCAAGTGATCGTAACAGTGGTTGATGGCAATGCGCATGAGCCACGTTCCGAACGAAGATTCGAAATTATAGCCTCCGGCAGCCAGGAAGGCCTTGACGAAGATCTCCTGAACGAGCTCCTCGACCTCTTCGCGGCGTCCAACCATCCGGTAAACGAGGCTGAAGAGACGCCGCTGATATCGCTCCACCAGCGGTGCAAACGCTTCTCCGTCGCCACGCTGGATGCGCCGAACCCATTCCACCTCCGGGTCATCCTGCCGTGCAGTCTCCATCGAGATTCCATGGACTCGCCTTCCCTGAGGCTAAAGACGAGAATCACATTCGCCAGGTTACGTCGGCAACTTATCCTCTTGCCGGGACTTAAGGGCTTTCACCAGCCCGGCAAGGCCGATTTTACTCCCACTCGATCGTCCCCGGTGGCTTTGACGTGATATCCAACACCACCCGGTTCACACCCTTTACTTCGTTGACGATACGCGTGGACATTCGCTCCAGCAGCTCGGCCGGCAGCTTCGCCCAATCGGCGGTCATGCCGTCATCGGACTCCACTGCGCGCACAGCGACGGTAGATGCGTAAGTACGCGCGTCACCCATAACACCGACGCTCGAAACCGGCAGCAGTACCGCAAACGATTGCCATAGACGGTTATACCATCCCGCGCGTCTGACCTCCTGCTGGACCACGGCATCGGCCTCGCGCACCAGCCGCAATCGTTCGGGCGTCACTGCGCCGAGGATCCGCACCGCCAGGCCGGGACCCGGAAAGGGCTGGCGTCCGACAACTTCCTCGCTCAAACCAAGTTCACGGCCCACGCGGCGGACTTCGTCCTTGAAAAGCTCGCGCAGCGGCTCGATCAGCTTGAACTTCAGATCAGGCGGCAGCCCGCCTACGTTGTGGTGACTCTTGATGGTTGCCGCCGGCCCGCGCACTGAGACCGACTCAATCACGTCGGGGTAGAGAGTGCCTTGCACGAGGAACTCGACGTCGCCCAGCTTTCGGGCCTCCGCCTCGAACACCCGAATGAATTCTTCTCCGATGATCTTGCGCTTCTGCTCCGGATCAGTAACACCTTCGAGGCGCGACAAAAATCGCGCCGATGCGTCCACGGCACGCACTCGCAGATGTCCCTGCTCCTTGAGGGCCCTCTGCACTTCCTCAAATTCGTCTTTTCGCAGCAGGCCGTTGTTGACAAAAACGCAGGTGAGGCGGTCGCCGATCGCCCGACCCACAAGAGTCGCTGCCACCGCCGAGTCCACGCCGCCCGAGAGCGCGCAGACCACGTGTCCGGCACTCACCTGCTGGCGAATGCGCTGCACCGACTCTTCCACAAACGAGCGCGGAAACCAGTTGGGCTTGGCGCCCACAATCCCGAAGACAAAGCGGCGAAGAATTTCATCGCCGCGGTCGGTGTGGCGCACTTCAGGATGAAACTCGACGGCGTAAGCTCGTCTCTCCGCGTTCTCTATCACTGAGATCGCGTTGGCGGTGCGGCCGGTCACTCTGAAGCCGGGCGGAACCTCAGCGACGTGGTCACCGTGGCTGTTCCAGACGCGCAGCGGCGAGGGCAGCCCTTCGAGCAAGTCGCTCTGCCCTTCGATTTCGAGCTGGGCAAAGCCGTATTCGCGCGCGGTGGCCGGCTCGACGCGACCGCCGAGTTTGTACGACATGAACTGCAAGCCGTAGCAGATGCCCAGCATCGGGAGGTTCAAACCGAAAATACGATCGTCGGCCGTCGGCGACGAAGGGTCATATACCGAAGACGGACCGCCGGAGAGCACCAGCGCTTGCGGCCGCATGCGCACCAGTTCGTCAAACGCGATGTGACACGGCACAATGACCGAATACACCTGTATCTCCCGAATGCGGCGGGCGATGAGTTGTGTGTATTGGGAGCCGAAGTCGAGGACGACGATGGGGTGGGCGTGTTCCATGAATTGATTCATTGAGTCATCGGCTCATTGACTCAATGAGTCAATGAATCAATGAGCCGATGACTTTGCGACGATATTCACCAGCTTCTTCGGCACCACAACCACTTTGACTACCTGCCGTCCGTTGAGGTGTTCGCGGACCTTGGGCTCGTCGAGAGCCCGACCACGGATCTCATCGTCGTCAGCCGAAGCTGCCACACGTACCCGCGCGCGCAATTTGCCGTTCACCTGCACGGGAATTTCGAGCTCTTCCTCGGCGGCCAACTCGGAGTCAAATGATGGCCACGCAGCCTGGAGTGTTGTGCCTTCATGTCCCAGCGCTTCCCAGAGCTCGTCGGCCACATGAGGCACAAAGACCGCCAAAATCTGAACCAAAATCTCGAACGCCTCCTTCAGTACGCCGGTGCGGATCGAACCACCTCCGATTGCAGCTTCAGAATCCGCAATCAAGTTGGCCATCTCCATGCACAAAGCCACATCAGTGTTGAAATGCCAGCGCTCCTCCATGTCTTCAGTCACGTGACGCAGAGTCTGGTGGGCTTTGCGTAGCAAACTACGCTCCTGCGCGCTCAACGTGGTCGAGCCGTTCGAATCGGACGTTCGCCAGGAGCTAGCGCCGCGCAGCCGTCCCGCGTAACGCGCTCCCAGGCGATAAACACGATTCAAAAACCGCGCGGCGCCTTCAATGCCCTGGTCGCTCCAATCGAGATCCCTCTCCGGAGGCGCGGCAAACAGCATGTAGAGCCGCACCGTGTCGGCGCCGTATTTGGCGCACATGGCGACGGGGTCCACCACATTACCTTTGGACTTCGACATCTTGGCGCCTTCTTTAATCACCATGCCTTGGGTAAAGAGCCGGGCGACCGGTTCGGGAAATTCCACCAAGCCGATGTCGCGCATCACCTTGGTCCAGAACCGCATGTAGATCAGGTGCAGGATGGCGTGTTCGATGCCGCCAATGTACTGGTCAACCGGAAACCAATACTTCACCGCATCCTTATCAATCGGTGCGGTCGCGATGTTCGGATCGGTGTAGCGATAGAAGTACCAGGACGAATCGACGAACGTGTCCATAGTGTCAGTCTCGCGCCGCGCGGGACCGCCGCATTTCGGGCACTCGACGTTCACAAACTCCGGAACCGTGGCCAGCGCCGCCCGTCCCTCGCCCGTGAGCTTAACATGACGCGGCAGTACCACCGGAAGATCACTCTCCGGCACCGGGACGATGCCACATCCAGCGCAGTAGATCATCGGGATGGGCGTGCCCCAATACCGCTGCCGCGACACTCCCCAATCCTTCAGGCGGAAGTGCACCTTGCCCTTGCCGAAACCGCCCGTCGCGGCGTCCCGCGTCATTCGTGCGCGCGCTTCTTCGGAACCAATACCGCTGTACGCGCCCGAATTCACCAATATGCCGTCCTCGGTAAACGCCTCTGTAGGGGCGGGGCTCGCCCCGCCCTCACGGGGTGGAAGCCTGTGCCACGTGGCACGGCCATCCTGGCCGTGCGTGGCCGGGGCAAGTCCGGGCCCCACAGGTTGGATCACGGTTCGAATTGGCAAATCATACGCGCGGCAAAATTCAAAATCGCGCTCGTCGTGCGCGGGCACTGCCATCACCGCGCCCGTGCCGTACTCCATCAAGACGAAGTTGGCAAGCCAAATGGGCACTGATTCGCCGTTGAAGGGATTGCGGGCACTAAAGCCAGTGTAAGAGCCAAGCTTCTCGAATTCCGCTTCCTGCCTCGCTCGCGCCGCAGAGTGCTTCAGGCGTTCCACCTCGCCGCGCAGGTTCTCAGGTTGCGTCGAACGCGCCACCAGCCTCTCCACCAGTGGATGCTGAGGCGCCAGGAATACCGCCGTGCATCCGAAGATGGTGTCAATTCGCGTGGTGAAGATGCGCAGCGGCTCGCCAAGCTCCGGCACTGCAAAGTCCACTTCCGCGCCGTCGGAGCGTCCGATCCAATTGCGCTGCATCGTCAGCACGCGTTCGGGCCAGCGCACCAACTCCTTCATATCGTCCAAGAGCTGCCCGGCGTAAGCCGTCACCTTCAGGAACCATTGCTCCAGCTCGCGCTCTTCGACCTGCGTATCCTCGTGCCGCCAGCAGCATCCATCCACCACCTGCTCGTTGGCCAGCACAGTTTCGCACTTGGGGCACC
>JASHYZ010000228.1 GCA_030042795.1 Terriglobia bacterium
AAACTTAACTAAAGTTCTTGCCGGTGGCATCGGGTATGCAGTCGGCAAGAATGTCATGCCAACTTTGCTTAGTACCCGGCAAGAAAGTCCTAACATGGTGCCGGAAGTGATGCCACCTGTAATGATGGACGCGGGCTCCCTCGCCCAGGCGTTCGAAGCTTTCACTTCTACCGCGGATTCCCTCCAACACTCGTATGGCATTCTGCAGACAGAAGTTGGCAGACTGCGCCAGGAATTAGAACTGCGCAATCGCGACCTCGCCCATAGCCTTGCTGAGAATGAGCGCATGCGCGTCCGGCTGGGGCATATCCTGGAAAACTTGCCCTGCGGGGTCATGACCCTTACCCCACAGCTTGAGCTTCACTACGCCAACGACATCGCCCGGCGGCTGCTAGCCTCCGCGTCAGCCGCCAGTGATTCCACGGGTCCCATTCCCGGTTCCCTACGGCGCTTGCTTCGGCAGATCATTTCATCGGCTCCAGGGGCTGAGCGGGAATGGGTGCTTGGCGACGCTAAAGACCCTGTTTTCATCAGTGTAACGTGCGCGCTCATCCCCCAAACCGCCGAAATCCGGCAGGAGCTGGTTTTCATCCTGCGCGACATCACGGAACAGAAGCGCCTCGAGGAAGAGCGCGAGGTTTCGCGCCGCATGCGGGCTTTGGCGGAAATGACCGCGCTTCTGGCGCATGAGATCCGCAACCCATTGGGCAGCCTTGAGTTATTTGCAGGTCTGATTAAGGATGCCACCCGCGAAGATCAGGAAGTTTCGCAGTGGATGGTGCACTTGCAGGCTGGGCTACGGGCTCTGTCGGCCACCGTCAACAACGTGCTTCATTTCTATAGCCAAGCGCCGCTTGAGACCGTTCCGGTGAACTTGGTGAAGCTCTTGACGGGGACCATCGAATTCCTGCAACCCCTTGCGTTGCAAAGAGGAATGGCGATCATCTGGAACCCGCCCGAGGGGTCCGAGGCAGAGATTACCATCGGCGCAGACCAGCATCGCCTGCAACAGGTCTTCTTCAACATCACCATCAACGCTCTCAAGGCGATGTCGGCCGGCGGCACGGTGACCGTTTGCGTCAGCACTGTGCGACGTGATGGACGGCGTTGGGTGCGAGTCACTTTCGAGGACCGGGGCATGGGCATTCCGGCGGAGAACCTGGCGAAAATCTTTGACGCCGGCTTCACCACGCACCGGGCCAGCCCAGGCCTGGGTCTTGCGGTCTGCAAACGAGTTATGAGTCAGCACGGCGGAACCCTCGAAGCGAGCAGCGTTGAGGGGCAAGGTACAACATTCACGTTGAGTTTTCCGGTCTTGGAGGCCTAAAGCATGAGGGATGTTCTCGTTGTCGATGACGAATTGGGGATGCGAGCGGCTCTCGAAGCCAGCTTCCGCCGACAAGGTTGGAAGGTAAGGACGGCCAGCGGCAAGAATGAAGCCGTGGCGGCCTTCCGCTCCGCGCCTTGCTCACTGGTGGTAACGGACATGCGCATGGGCGACGGCAGCGGCCTCGAAGTGATCCAGGAAGTCCGCGCCTTGCAGCCCGAGACGATCATTATTGTGCTCACTGCGTTCGGCAGCGTGGCGGATGCTGTCACAGCAATGAAGGGCGGCGCTTTCGATTATCTGATTAAACCGGTGGCTTTCGATCAGTTGCAGGCGGCCATCGGACGCGCTTTCGCCAGCCAGGAGGGAACAGTTTCCACGGGCGCCCGTGAAGATAACTGCTTGGTGCAAGGTTCCGGCTCCTTTAGGGCGGTTCTGGAACGGGCGCGGCAGGTGGCGCGGACGGAAGCTGACATCGTGGTGGAGGCCGAAAGCGGTACCGGCAAGGAAGTGCTGGCCCGGTTCGTTCATCGTAACAGCCTCCGCAGCGCCGGCCCCTTTGTGGCGGTCAACTGCGCGGCCTTTCCTGAGCACCTACTCGAAAGTGAGTTGTTTGGACACGTTCGCGGCGCCTTCACCGGAGCCACCGCCAACAAGCCCGGCAAATTTGAGTTGGCTCACACGGGAACTCTGTTGCTTGATGAAATCGGCGAAATGCCCTTGAATCTTCAACCTAAACTCCTGCGCGTGTTGCAGGAGCGCGAAGTGGACCGCCTTGGTGATACCCGCCCCTTGAAGGTGGATGTCCGCGTGATTGCCACTACGAACCGCTCGCTGCGGACGCTGATCCAGGAAGGCAAGTTCCGTCAGGACCTTTACTACCGGCTGAACGTGGTCCCTCTGGCCATTCCTCCCTTGCGCGAGCACGCCACAGACATTCCAGAGTTGATCCAGCACTTCATCACCAAGCACTCGTCTTCCCAATACGGCTCCGCAGTTCGGTTTTCGGCCGAGTTGCTGCAGCGCATGCAAAGTTACAGTTGGCCGGGAAACATCCGTGAGCTCGAGAACTTCGTGCGGCGCGCCCTGGCTCTTTCTCCTGGACCTTTGGTGGGCGTAGAAGTGCTTGATGGTATTGATTTTCCTCAGAGCGCCCTATCGACAGGTAGCGCACTCGAAGCGGGCCTGACCTTGCGCGAGGTCGAAAAACAACTGCTGGCGCGAACCCTTGAGGCCACGGGAGGAAATCG
>JASHYZ010000229.1 GCA_030042795.1 Terriglobia bacterium
GACGTGATGTATCCTCCGCCCGATCAGCCCGGCGCCGAGGAAGTGCAGCCTGACCAGTACGGCACCAAAGACGACCAGCAGCTCCAAAAGGCGATCGAAGTTCTGAAGCAAAAGGCCGAGCCCGCCAAGGCCGCCTGAACTGTGCCCGCGCGAAAACCACGCAGACGTTCCCACCGCCGTGGCTCTGGGCGGTGGTGGTACCTGCTTCTTCTTGTCCTTCCGCTGGCGTTTGCCGTTGTGCTGCTAACGCGCAGGCGCGCGCACACTCCGAAGCCTTCCGCTGCCAAGTCCTCCGCCAGCCAGAAAAGCCCTCCGTGGCGCGCTCGAGTTCCAAATTTTAGTACAGTTGCCAAAATAGCGACGACGTACGACGCGGTCATCAGGCGTGCTGGCGGCGATGGGGCATGGTTGAAACGTGCCGCGGAGCCGGCAGGGGACGAAAGCACATCACAGGCTGAGGGTGAATTCCTGGCTCTAGCGCCAGTAGCGCCGGCGATTATTCGCGCAATGGAACAGCAAGCCGCCCACGATGGGTTGCGCTTGCAAGTGCAGCCTGCGACTCCCTCTAACGGCAGCACTTCGGTGACCGCCGAGATTTCCATCTTCGAGGGGAACCGCCCTATCTGTGCTTGGCGGCTTAGACAAGTTCCGCGTCTCTATCGCGCCGCCATTGTCATCGACGATCTCGGCCAGGATTTGAGGCCGGCGAACGAACTGCTCACGATCCCTTACCCCCTCACCTTTTCGATTCTGCCAAATCTGCCCGCTTCACGCGAGACCGCCCGGACGGCCAATCGAGCCGGCCGAGAAGTGATGCTTCACCTACCAATGGAACCTGTGGCGGCCCGGGTGAACCCGGGAGAAGGCGCTATTCGTGTTGGGATGCGAAGCCCCGAGGTGGACCGGCTCATCGAACTCGATCTCGCTTCCGTGCCGTACGTGGCCGGAGTGAACAACCACATGGGTTCCCGGGCTACCTCAGACCCACCGCTGATGGCTGCAGTGATGAGGGAATTGGCCTCGCGACACCTTTATTTCATCGACAGCCGTACCACTGCTTCCACGGTGGCCCTCGATGCCGCGCACCGGGCCGGTATTCCAGCCTATTATCGCTCGGTTTTTCTCGATGACACTGAAAGTGTGGAGTACACCCTCGCGCAGCTACGGCGTTTCCGCGCTGCCGTTGAGGAGCATGGTGAGGCGCTCGCTATCGGCCACCCTCACCCCACCACTATCACAGCCATCCGGGAGTTTCTGCCGCAACTCGAACGCGATGACATCGAGGTGGTGCCTGCCTCGCGTTTGGCAGTGGCTCCCGAAGGAGCGCGCGTCGCAGCGGCGCCGGTGCGGAGCAATGGAAGCGAAGACTGACGGTGGTAATGACGCAGGAACTGAGAATGGATGCGATGGTGGCCGGGACGATGCCGATTTGCCGAGCCCTACTTCAGGGCCGAAGCCGGCAGCGGCACCGTAACATCGCGGTCGAGACGCATCCCGATAAGCGATCCCGCCGCAAGAGCAGCCTGCTTGCCACGCGGCACCAGAACCGCCAGCGCAATGCCTACTCCGGCGCCGGCAATACCGGCGCCAAGCCCACCGGCAGCTCCCAGGGCGACCGGTGCGACGATCATGGCAGCCTGCTCTTTGCGGTTAGCTCCGCCGCCCTTGAGGTCGCCTTCCGGTCCTACGTTATCGCTGCCACCGCCGGCGGCCGAAAATACCTCTGTTAGGGAGCCTTGGATGGCCAGCTTATCGCCGTTCGGCATTTCCACGGTGTCAAAGACGATCGTCAGATAACCGCCCCGACCCCGCCTCTGGGCTTCCTTTACTTCACCGAGGTGGCCATCGATGCGCACTCCCTTAGGCAGCACGTCCTCGTCTTCCACGCTCACAGGGTCGAGCAGCGTGGTGAGCACTCGATCGCCGGATTTCGATGTCTTGGAGTTGATGGAGGTATGGAGCTGTAACTTGAATTCGGTCCCTTCCGGGATCACGATTTCGTTAGCATTGGGTTGTTCCGGAGGCGGGGCCGCCGCATCCTGCGCGTACAGAGCAGGCGCGCTCAACGCCATGCCCGCCGCCAGAATCGTCCACCCCAGCACAAGCCGTTTATTCATTCGCCCTCTCCAAAGCTCAAGTTGCTTTTCCCCAGCTTATTCTCTCATTTCACCATCAAAGAGCCAGGCCCGTCAAAGGCAAACCCGGCGGCGAGTACGCACCTTTGTTTGGATGCCATCCCCCTCAGCAGGTTGGATTACCCAGCGCGGCCTTCGGCCGCAACCCAAAGCCCGCGCGAGTGACGAGTGCCAAGTGGCCAGTGACGAGCAAAGCGAGGCGTCGCGCCCGGCGCCCGATGCTACGGCGCGGAAGAAATTTGTACAAGCCGCAAACATTTTCATTATTAGTAGTACAGAGGTATTCTCCGTGCCCTCTGTGGTGCGCTTTTCTTGCGCGCCGAGAGAAGTCGGTGTCCAAGCCGAAGCCGTTTTGCAAATTCTTCGTAGCCCGAGAAGAAAGTGGACGTTAGTAACACGAAGGCGAGGCGACCCTTGCGATCACCCCAGCTCTGGAGATGAAAAGTGTAAAGCCGGCCCTTGAGTCGGCCTCATAGTGCTAAGTTAACCTTTCGCCGAGCCAATTCTCAGCCCTCTCCCCGGGGAGAGGGTGGCGCAACGCGCCGGGTGAGGGGGGATTTGTAGATGCCATGATTGTCAAGTGTTACGCGGGACACCACGCTAGACCGCAACCTTTTCGGCGATGGTCTTAGCCTGAGTAAACAGAAGCAAGTAGTCGGGGCCGCCGGCCTTTGAATCCGTGCCGGACATGTTAAATCCTCCAAAGGGATGGCCGCCCACCATGGCACCCGTGCATTTGCGATTGAGATAGAGGTTACCGACGTGGAAAGACTCGGCAGCCCGTTCGAGCTTGTCGCGATCGTCCGTATAGACGGCGCCGGTGAGACCGTATTCGGTGTTGTTCGCGATCTCAAGCGCCTCGTCAAAGTCTTTCGCCTTGATGACGGCCAGCACCGGCCCGAAGATCTCTTCCTGGGCGATTTTCCCCTGCGGCGGCACGTCGGCGATGACCGTGGGCGCAATGAAGTGCCCCGTGCTCGACGTGGTGCGGCCGCCGGTGATCAACCGGCCTTCCCGTTTGCCCGCGTCGATATAATCCAGGATTGATTTTTCGGCATTGGCGTTGACGACGGGGCCCATGTACGTGTCCGGGTCAGCCGGCGGTCCAACCTTGATCTGCTCCACTCGCGCCTTGAGCTTGGCCACGAAAGGTTCGTAGACTCTCTCCACCACGATGGAGCGCGAGCACGCTGAGCACTTTTGTCCCTGAAAGCCGAAAGCGGAGGCGGTAACGCCCTCGACTGCTGCGTCCAGGTCGGTCTCACTGTCAACGATGATGGAATCCTTGCCGCCCATTTCCGCAATGACTCTCTTCACCCAGATTTGGCCGTGCTGATGCTTGGCGGCCAGCTCATTAATATGCAGGCCCACCTCTTTCGAGCCTGTAAAGGCAACGTATCGCGTGTGCGGATGAGACACCAGAAAGTCACCGATCACCGAACCTGAGCCCGGCAGAAAGTTCAGAACGCCGGCCGGCATCCCAGCCTGCTCGAGCGCTTCGACAAATTTGTAAGCGATGGTGGGCGAGTCACTTGAAGGTTTCAGCACAACGGTGTTGCCAGCGACGATCGAAGCTGTGGACATGCCCACCGTGATGGCCAGGGGGAAATTCCAAGGCGGGATGACAACACCCACTCCGAGAGGGATGTAACGCAAATAGTTCTTCTCGCCTGACATCGGCACCAGCGGAGGCGGCTGGTCAAGGCGAAGCATCTCGCGGCTGTAATACTCGCAAAAATCAATGGCCTCAGCCACGTCGGCGTCGGCCTCAGGCCACGACTTGCCGACTTCGAACACCATCCAGGCTGCATAATAGTACTTGCGATTGCGCAGGATTCGCGCTGTCTCGGTGAGCAATCGTGCCCGGTGAACGGCGGGGGTGCGGCTCCAGTTCTTAAAAGACTTTTCGGCCTGGCGAATGGCCTGCTCAGCCAGCTCAAGCGTGGCCTTGGAAAACGTCCCCACCACTTGTTCCTTCTGCGCGGGGTTGTAAGAAGTGAGCTTTTCGCCGGTCTTGACGCGCTCGCCGCCAATCACCAAGGGATAGTCGCGCCCAAGCTCGCCCCGGACCTCCTCGATGGCCCCGGCCATTTTGCGGCGATGCTCCGCGTTGTGGTTGAAATCACTAAGAGCTTCGTTCTTGAACTGGGCAGCCGGCATCCGCTATTCCTCCGCAGGCGATCATACCATTTCGAGCGGAGCCGCGCCGAGTCCCTCCGGGTCTGTAGGCAGACGCTTTTCAGCGACGGAAGGGAGCATACTGCGCGTAACAGAAAATTCATCGGTAAGCTGGCAAAAAACCCGGAACTATATAGTTGACAAACCCAAGTGAGGTAGATTAAGATGCAAGATGCAAGATCGCTGGCAGAGGCCATCAATTTAAGTGAAGCCAACCGGCTTATAGAGGCGCACAGGTTTGTGGAAGAACAAAAGATAAAACGAGCACTAGGCCCGAAGGAATGGGAGCGGCTGAAGGCCCATATCCAGGCGGAGTGCGAGAAGATTGCGCAAAGCTCATCCACTAGACTGCATTGTTCATTAGTCGGAGTCAATGAACTCACGATCTCGAACCCAGATAACGGAAGGCGTGTTATCCTTTCCTACGATGAAAATGTTCCATGCGTGTTCTATGACACCCCTGTTGTCAGCGGTCGCCACCTAGCGTTCCGCGTGAGTCCCGATGGCACTTCCGTACAGTTTATGAGAGACGGAGCGGCAGTTCTCATCGGAACCATCGCTTTCGATTTGATCCGTGATATCATCGGCTCATGAAGACGAAGGCCAACGCACCGCTTGACGTTCGCAAGATCGCAGAGCAACTCAAAGAATACGAGAACTCACCGGCCCGTGGCGGACTCAGGATCGACATGCCGCTGAAGGATGCACTTCGGCGCATCGCGAAGCATAAGCCAGAGCGCCAGATAACGCCCGAACAAAACTCTAATCGCTAGCCTTCTTCTTCGCCAGCGCGTCCATAATTGCCAACTTTGTACGCAAGATGTTCGATACAGCCATGGGCAGGTTGTCAGCGTCGTAATAACACATCTTGACGTTCCGATCCTCAATTACATCCCATTCCCAGTTCCCAGGCGGAATCTCGCCGCTACTGCGTTTCAGCTTTCGAGATTGAGCGCTTCGCATTAGATATGCAAGCAGGTCAGCGGCCTGAAGCTGCTTTTGATCTTTCTTGTCAGCAAATGATATAGCACCGAACCGATTGCGGGCTGTCACGCAAAGCTTTTAATACGTCGAAAGAATCAATAGCCATCGGCTTAAATTGGTTTCCTTGATCGAAGAAAAACGCTGCACGATCTTCCGGCAAGAGGGGCGGTTCCAACTGCTCGAACACTGGCACCAAACAATCTAAAAACACCTGACAGCAAAAACTGTACGGATGTTCCATATCTGCCTTGAGCCACGCCGGAGTAACACGCTCGTAGTCGCGCACGTTTAGAACCCCACCAACACCACAAATCATGTAGTTTCTGGCTACAGCAATCAAAGCCCGAATGAATGAGTCTCGTTCACTGTCAGACCATCCGCGATATGGCCAGTCCGGCTTCGATGGGCCGTTGATTTTATCCATGAACTCTGACATATGGAATACTCGGATTCCCTTGCTGTCTAGGACTCCTTGCCAGTCATCATCGAAGTTCTTCCACTGCTCCTTGTGGCTAAGATAGCCGCACACCGTCGCAACGTCAGAGCCGTGATGCATTCCGGTTGGGTCATGCATTCCACTTTCATCGGCGAACACAACAATGCTCACAAAAATTCTCTCTGTGAAAAGATCGGCGAAGCTGCTAGCCCTACTAGGCTCTTGACTGTTGGCGCACACTTCCGCTATTCTCTTTCTCTGCGGAAAGCGTGCGACCGGCGACTCCGCCAAGAATCTGACGGGCGTAACGCTTAGGCTAGACGAAGAGCCTCAAAGCTTCTTTCGATTAACTAACCAAGGGACTGGTTTCACCCACCTTGCTCGGGTAGTACGTCAGTCTCTTTCCCACAACAGACTTGATCGCAAGCTGACGGCGCTCGCCGTCGTCTATGTCCCGAGCGTTGTATCTGAAATCAAACTCACTCAAATAGCGGTGAAGATGCTGCTTTGAGATGTGATGGAAAGAGCCGTAGACACCGCGTTTCAAGAGGCTGAAGAATCCCTCAACGGTGTTGGTACTCACCACAACGTCATCCTCTTTCCGCACATATTCTTTCGCGCTGTGATTGACTGTGCTGTGCCGTTCGTACCGTGGGCCGACGAATTTGTAAACCAGCGACTCGTCGGTCATCACGTGCGCCGATTGTTCAACGTTGTCTTTGAGAACTTGCTTGAGGTTCTCCGCAGTCACGTCCGCAACGTGAATCGATCGAACCTTTCCGCCACGTTCGACAAGCGAAACCACCGGAGCTTTGTTGGCGACGACTGCGGGTCGATCTTTCGCACGCTCGCCTTTCTTGTTGGCGTGCGGGCCGATTCGCAGCTTACCACCGACGTAAGTCTCATCGACTTCCACGGTGCCAGACAGCGGCTCTTGTGGCCCTTCTTGGCGCATCGCCCAACGGATTCGATGAGTCATGAACCACGCGCTCTTGTAGGTGATGCCGAGCATCCGATGTAGCTGGTGAGAACTCATGCCCTTCTTGCTGGCGTTCATGAGGTGCATCGCCATCAGCCACTTGTGAAGCGGGATATGCGAATCTTCGAAGATGGTTCCGACCTTCACGGTGAACTGCTTGCGGCATCCCTTGCACTTCCACACACCTGGACGCACGTGGCTCTTGCCACCAGCCTTCGGAGCGAGCTTGTACGCTTCACCTATCAGGCCGCAATGTGGGCACACCGGGCCATCAGGCCACAGAGTCTTTTCGAGGAACTCTCGCGCCTTTTCTTCGGTGTTAAACTGTTCGGCTAGCTCAATTAGGTTCATACGCCTCTCCAAAGGACAAGCGTATCAAAATCTAGTGGGTTTGTAAACTATATAGTTCCGAAAAAACCACTTGACGGGTTGCCTAGGGCGCTATACGCTAGTTGGGCGAGGAGTCAAAAGGGTTACAGGTAGATCGGCCGTGAGCCGGCGTTACACGCATTGCTCATGGTAGTTTTGAATTTACAAAGTATAAATCAGCCTCGAATAATGCTGCGGTTGTTTGGCTTGGACGAGAGGGGGGCGCGGCGGTTATCGCGGATGGGAGGTAGATTCCATGCTTAAGCGGCAGGTACTGCTCTTTTGCGCAATCGGCTGTATCATTTCGGCAGGCTCACTTTTCGGCGCCAGCACGGTGATCACAGACGCTCCGGTGGCTCAGGTGACGCTTGCTGGCTCAGTTCAAGCTCCACCACTTCACACTTTGACGGTAGGTAGGATTTCAGGGCCGCCGAGCTCCTTGTTTCAATTAGCGAGCGGATCGACGAACGCGTCGCCAGGCAAGATATCCCCGTATCCAGCCTGCCCGGGCGGCGTAAATCCTGACATTCCGAAACCGCATGAAGGCGGCGGAGGAAAGAAGAAAGTGCCAACCCCCATCGTGGTTCCGTGCACGCCAAACGGCGGCGGGACGCGCGGCTAGCGGCATACATAAAGGCAGCAGATCGGATTTCCCCAAGTGCAAGTCTTGGTGTGCGCCCCGTAAGTGACACTGAGAGGAGTCTGTCAGTCCGGTGCTCGCAGTCTACAGACGGGCACAGCGGTTATTGGGATGAGATCTCGGCCTTGTGGGCGATAAGCAGAAATCCTTTTTGACGAGCCTCTTTCCGAAGCTCATCAAGGTCGGCACGGGCGGTGCCACGCTGGTTTGCCGCCAGTAGGATTTGGTCAGCGGCCAAGCGGGCCTGAAGCTGCTGGTCGACAAAGTCAGCTTCCTTGGCTTGAGCCTGGACGGCGGAGAGAGTTCTTTGAGCCTTCGCGGAGCCTTCCGGGCCCCCCGCA